>JBIJCS010000151.1:0-9546 GCA_044344575.1 Pirellula sp.
CTCGGTCAGTCCAAGACTGCGGCAGATATTTTGAATCTGCTGGAAGAAGCGGATCGGGAATCGAGTGCTGGCTGATGGAACCGACGCAAGCAATTACAGCCAGCCGAGAGGTCATGGTACAAAATCCAGAGGGGTTACATTTGCGACCGGCTGGAAAGTTGGCGCGGATGGCAACGGAGTACAAGTGTTCCTTGGAGTTGGAGCGATGTGGTCAAGTTGCGGACTGCCGTTCGATGATCAGTTTGATGACTCTAGGAGCTACCCAAGGGAGTGTGTTAACGTTGAGGGCGAACGGACCGGATGCAGACTCCGCAGTGGAGGCAATTGCACGATTGTTTGAATCCCATTTTGATGAGCTGTAAATCAGCATGCTTGAACTCCAAGGCATTGCAGTATCTCCCGGAGTCGCGGTCGGCAAGGCGCTTGTTTTCGACCGCGAGGGGTACAGTATCGCCCGATGTTTGATCACGAAGGATGAGACAGCAGCAGAGTGGCAGCGGCTTGGTGCAGCGGTAGAGCGAGCGCATCGCGCGCTTGCGGACCGCGGTGAGAGGACGAGTGCTTCATGGGGGGCGGATCTGGGAGGGATTTTCTCAGCGCAGCAGCAATTGCTTCTTGACCCACACATTCGGTCGGAAATGGAGCACTTGATTCGAGACAATTTGTATGCTGCCGAGTATGCGGTCAGTGAGGTATTTGCCAAGTATGCGGCTGCGTTTCGAAAAGCGAGTTCATCGTTTCTTGCAGAGCGTGCAGCGGATGTGCGAGATGTCGAGCGTACCTTGCTTGAAGCTCTTACTGGCAAACCAGCGCAGACACTCAAGTCACTGACGCATGAAGCGATTGTGGTGAGCCACGATTTGACGCCTGGGGAAACCGCTTCTTTTGATCCTGAAAAAGTTCTAGCGATCTGTACAGAAGCTGGTGGGCCTGGAGGGCACACGGCGATCGTGGCGAGGGGAATGGAGATTCCCGCCGTGGTGGGCGTAGGGAATTTTTTGCACAACATTCGATCGGGTGATCTCGTGATTATCGACGGGCATCTTGGTCGAATTTTTGTCTCGCCTGACGATGCAACTTTGGAACGCTACAGAGAGCGTCGCATGGCGAGAGAGTCGATTGTTTCGCAATTGTCCGAACTAAAGGACTTGCCTGCAACGACGACAGATGGAGTTCGTGTGGAACTGATGGCCAATGTGGAGTTTCCGCATGAGGCCCAAGCCTCCTTGACGCGAGGTGCTGACGGAGTGGGGCTTTACCGAACGGAATTTTTGTATCTTGGACACGATACAGAACCTTCGGAGGAAGATCACTACTTGGCGTATCTCAAAGTGCTCAAGGATATGCAAGGACGCCCGGTTGTGATTCGGACACTCGATCTGGGTGCCGACAAAATGGGGCAAACACGACCTCTTGAACCTGAGAATAATCCGTTTCTTGGGTTGAGATCGATCCGATTGAGTTTGAGAAATCCATCTCTATTTCGGGTTCAAGTTCGGGCCATGTTGCGTGCTGCTTGCGCAGGTGACTGCCGCATTATGTTTCCGATGGTTACAACGCTCGACGAGTTCCGCAGCGCCAAATTCCTTCTTCGAAGTGTTACCGAAGATTTGGTTAGCGAAGGAGTACGGGTTCCGACGAGTATTCAGGTAGGCATGATGGTTGAGGTGCCTGCTGCCGTATTGATGTTGGATCGATTCATCGAAGAGATAGACTTCGTAAGCATCGGTACCAACGACTTGACCCAATATACGCTTGCCGTCGACCGCAGTAATGACTCTGTTGCGGATCTTTACCAAGCTTGTGATCCCGCTGTGTTGCGTTTGATTCAGCGCACGCAACAGGTGACGTCGGAGCATGGCAAGTCAACGAGCGTATGTGGTGAAATGAGCAATAACCCCGCTTATGCCCTCCTTTTGGTTGGGATGGGGATTCGTACTCTTAGTCTTGCTCCTTCAGCGATCCCAGTGATCAAGAAAGCCATTCGGTCCGTCACTCTCGGGCAATGTGAAGCGATGGCATGGCGAGCTTTAAGGCTAGGCACGGCTCGTGAGGTCGATGCGTTTTTAATGAATCAATTGGCAGGGCTTGTGCCCGAAATCGTGCTTCAAGCATGATCGCCGGCTTCGCCCTTGTTCAAAGGGGTGAAGCATTCGAAAATACTTTGAAAACAAAAGGATAAAGTGGCAATGAAGAAGGAAATGCTAATCAATGTCTCCCAATCGGAGGAGTGCCGGATTGCTCTCCTGGAAGACGGAGTTCTTGAGGAACTCTACACGGAGCGTACTAGCCAGAACAACTGGGTTGGAAATATCTACAAAGGCAAAATTGTAAACATCGAGCCAAGCATCCAAGCTGCGTTTGTGGATTTTGGAGTTGGTCGAAACGGCTTCTTGCATATTTCGGATATCGAACCTGAGTATTTTCGGCAAGCGGGATATGACCCGTCGGAAATCCTCAGCGGAAAGAACTTTGGAATTGACGACGAGGATACGAACGACGGTCCGGACGATGGGCCGGAGGATAGGCGTGGAGACGACGGTGGGAATAACGGTCGCGGTGGGCCTCGTGGGCAGCGTGGCGGAAAGCTACGATCGGGGCGTCCGCGGTTCAAACCACCCATCCAAGAAATTTTCCGTCGTGGCGACGAAGTGCTAGTGCAGGTAATTAAGGAAGGGATTGGGACGAAGGGGCCGACCCTTTCTACCTACATCAGTATCCCAGGTCGGTACTTGGTCCTGATGCCATCTCTTGGGCGAATCGGTGTAAGCCGCAAAATTGAAGATGAAGCCGAGCGCAAGAAGCTCAAATCGATGATGCACGATATGAACATTCCCAAGGGGGTGGGTTTCATCGTTCGAACTGCTGGCCAGGAACGCAATCGCAAAGAACTCTCCCGAGATGTGGCTTATCTGTTGAGACTTTGGAAAGCTCTCGTCAAGCGAATTAAGAGTCAACCGAGTCCTTGCGATGTCTATGAAGAGTCGGACATTATGATCCGAACCATTCGAGATACGTTTACGGAAGACATCGATTCAATTGTTGTAGATCATCCAGAAGCTTTCAATCGAGCTAGGGATTTTATGGAGATGGTGATGCCGAAGTACGCAAGTCGTATTCAGCACTACGAAAATCGTGAGCCATTGTTCTTCAAGTACAAGCTAGAGCAGGAAATCGCGAAGATTCATCAACGGGTCGTTCCATTGAAGGGTGGGGGATCGATTGTTATCGATCCGACCGAAGCTCTCGTTGCGATCGACGTCAACAGTGGGAACTTCCGAGGCAATGAGGAAAACGCCGAGGAAAACGCGTTCCATTTGAATCTCGCTGCTACCAAAGAGATTGCTCGGCAGCTTCGTCTGCGTGACTTGGGTGGAGTGATTGTAAATGACTTTATCGATATGCGAAAAGAATCTCATCGTCGCAAGGTTGAGAAGTCTTTGCGCGATGCGATGAAGCGGGATAGAGCTCGAACGAAAATCCTGCGTACGAGTCCGTTTGGTTTGATTGAAATGACACGTCAGCGTATTCGTCCAAGCTTCAAGCGTAGTGTTTATGAAGATTGTCCGTGCTGCAAGGGTCGAGCGTTGGTAAAGACAGCGGAAAGTATGTCGATTGAAGTCACTCGGCTTCTTATGCTTGCTTGCCAACAACCTGGTGTTTGCAAAATACAGGTTCGAGTTAACGAAAGCGTGGCAACGTATCTAAACAATCGCAAACGCCGAGAGCTTATACAGCTCGAGGAGTCCTCGGGGGTATCGATTCAGATTTTGAATGGTGAATCGCAATTCCCGGAATTCTTGGAGATCGATTGCAGGGACAAGGATGGTGGTTTGGTTGCCTTACCATTCTTGACCAACGCAAAATAACGTTTGATAGTCCTAGTCCACATTGACTTTTCGCCGGTGTTGAGCACCGGATGGCCAAGGTGACGTATGAATTGGGAATTACTAGTCTTCGTTATCCTGTACTTGCTCGGTACCCTTGCAATTGGTGCTTGGGCCGGTACGCGCGTTAAGAACACGGAGGACTTTGCCGTTGCTGGGCATTCGCTCCCGCTTTACATGGTTATCACGACCAGTTTCGCAACTTGGTTCGGTGCGGAAACCGTGATGGGAATTCCAGCCAAGTTTGTAGAAGGAGGCTTGAACTCAGTCATCGAAGATCCTTTTGGTGCTTCGATGTGCCTTGTTTTTGTCGGATTGTTTTTTGCGACTCGACTGTATCGCATGAAGTTGCTCACGATTGGCGATTTCTACAGAAAACGATTTGGTGCACCTGTAGAAATCCTCTGCTCCGTGATGATCATCATTAGTTACCTTGGTTGGGTCGCGGCTCAAATCACGGCATTAGGTTTGGTCTTTACGATTCTCTCGGGCGGGGCGATCGATCATCCGACGGGAATGATTGTTGGAACCGTTTTGGTGCTCGTCTATGTAATGATGGGTGGTATGTTGGCGGTTGCTTGGACCGACTTTATCCAGATGATCGTCTTGGTCATTGGCCTGTCATATATCGCTTGGTATGCCTCAGGTCTCGTTGGGGGCGCGGACAAAGTATTTGCATATGCAAGCGACCGTGATTGGTTCAAGATTTTGCCCCCTCCGACGTTGAAAGATTGGGCGTTTTTTCTTGCGGCCGCCATCACGATGATGCTCGGTTCGATCCCGCAGCAAGACGTTTTTCAGCGGGTCATGTCCGCGAAGGATGAGAAGTCAGCTAAGTTAGGTGCAGTGATCGGTGGTTTATGCTATCTCGCGTTTGCATTCGTCCCCATGTTCATCGTGGTTGCTGCGTTGATTCAGATGCCGGAGCATTCGAAAGAGTTGCTTGAAAGCGATCCACAAAAGGTTCTGCCTCGGATGATTTTGGATCACATGCCTTTCTTTGCGCAGATCTTGTTCTTTGGGGCATTAGTTTCTGCGATCAAATCTTGTTCCTCTGCGACACTACTAGCCCCATCGACAAGTTTCGTGGAGAACATCTTGCGGCACATCAATCCGCATCTTCGTGACAAGCAATTGCTTCTGGCAATGCGGGTTACGATTTTCGTCTTTACTTCGTTGGTTTTGACCTATGCGATTTTGACGGAAGGCACCCCGATTTACGAATTGGTTTCGAACGCGTACCAAGTAACACTGGCTGGGTCCTTCGTTCCTTTGACTGCCGGACTGTATTGGAGGCGAGCTACGACGCAAGGGGCGATCTTTTCGATTCTCCTCGGGGTGTCATCGTGGGCGTTGGTGACGTTCTGCAACTCCATTCCAATTCCGGCCCTTCAGGGGATAGACGAGGTCTACCCTGCGCAACTTGTTGCTTTGGGCTTCGCGATCTTTGGGATGGTATTCGGTTCACTCGGGCCTCAATGGATTAAGAACGTTTGCCACATCAATTTGAATTACTTGGGATTGGTACCTGTGGAGGAGCAACCCCTTGCACCCGAGCATCAACATCGTCACTAATTGAATTCGTTTCCAGTTTCAGCAAAGATAGAACACCATGCCAAAGAAAAAGAAATCTGCCACCAAAAAAGCCGCTTTGAAGAAGATAGGCCGTATTGTGATGCGAACGGGGGAGGCTCTCGTAGAGTCCACAGAAGCTTGGTCGGCGGCCGAGCCAGAGGTAGTGATCGGTGAACTTGATGGTCCCGTTGGTTTCGCGATCGCGAATATGATCGGCAATCAGGCCAAGGGGCATTCCAAGATTTTTGCAATTCTTAACTGCGATGTGCAGGTTCGTCCAGCAACCGTAATGGTTAGCAAGGTCACTGTAAACAACGAGAAATACACGAACATCCTGATGGGGACCGTTCAGGCTGCCATCGCTCACGGCGTACTCGACGCAGTCCGCGAGGGATTTATCCCCAAGGCGAAAGCCAATGATTTGGGCATCATCGTGTCTGTTTGGCTTGATCCTTCTATTGTTACGGCTACGTATGATCCGGAGGTTCTTTTCAAGACGAATCGGGAAGCGACCACCAAGGCGATTGCAAAAGCGATGAACAATGAACCATCGATCGATTGGCTTTTGAAGAACCAGAATTCCGTTCAGCACTTTTTCCATCAGTTGGCAGTTGAAGGGAAACTCTAGAGTTAGCCTTACTCAGTGAACCATTCCCCTCCCTGGACTCCTCTCCATCCCGTCTACATTGGAACCTTTGCCATGCGTCGTTCGTTGCAAGTCGCCTTGTTGTTTTGTTCGTTTAGTTTTCTTGGGGGGCAGACAACAAGTGCTCAAGAATCTCTTACGAAGATTTTCGAGCAAGCCCCTGAGGCGATTGCGGAAGGAACAATTGAGTTATTCAATGGCAAAGATCTCACCGGATGGGACGGAGATCCCGAGCTATGGAGTGTTCGCGATGGGGTGATTCACGGAGAGACGACAGTTGAGCATCCAGCCAACGGCAACACGTTTCTGATATGGAAGGGTGGCGTTCTCAAGGACTTTGAACTTAGGCTCTCCTTCCGTTGCACGGACAGCAACAACTCAGGCATTCAATATCGCTCAAAGCACATCGAAACGCCTCAAGCCAAGAACAAGTGGGTCGTTCGAGGTTACCAGCACGAACTTCGAAATGAAGCGAAGTTGCCAAACGTCGCAGGCTTTATCTACGATGAAGGTGGAAAACGCGGACGAATTTGCCTCGCAGGAGAGAAAGCAAGCTGGGAAAACGGTGGCAAGAAAGTAACCGGTCAATGCATCAATGAAGATGAATTCGCCAAGCTGTTCAAGCTCAATGACTGGAATGATGTTGTGATTCGTGCCGAAGGAAATCGAATTCGTCACTACCTCAATGGTCGCTTGACCCTCGATTTTACTGATAACGATCCGCAACTCGCACTTTCCGAAGGCATCCTTGCCCTCCAACTCCATGCGGGCAAGCCGATGTGGGCAGAATTTCGCAATTTGAAATTGCGACGACTTGATCCCAAGTAGGCTTTAACTCCTACGCCAATTTCAGCCCCTCGCAGACGATTGGGTTTGCGATCAATCACTTTGGATTAACGATCAAACAAACGATGGACTGGAATTCACTCAGAGAACGAAAAGAACTTCTCCTCGGCACTACGAACAAGAAGAAACTCATCGAGATGAACGCCCATCTCGAACCTCGCGGGTTTGAACTTCGGTCCCTGAGCCAACTGCCTACACAAATCGACGTCGAGGAAACGGGCGAAACGTTTCTTGAAAACGCAAGGCTCAAAGCTGTCGCCCAAGCTTGCACGCATCGCATGTGGACCATCGGGGAAGATAGCGGATTGTGCGTTCCTGCACTCAACGGTGATCCAGGAATTTTCTCAGCGCGCTACTCAGAGCGGCTTGAACTGGCGATCGAGCCATCGCAAACCAACTGTGCACAAGTAAACCCGTCACAAGTGGCCAAATCAAATGCTGACTCAGATGCTGATTCAGTTGACCGATCCGTTGCCGGAACGCCAGATGCTAATTCGCAATCTAGGTTGGGGAACTCGCCGACAAGAGTTTCTCCAGAAGCCTCTTTACAAGAACTATCCGTCGATCAAAGAAACAACAAAAAACTTCTGAGGATGATGGCAGCAATCCCACCGGAGAAACGACAAGCCTACTACGTCTCTGCCATTGTATTATGCGATCCCCAAGGGAACGTGGCCATTGAGTCTACCGGCGAATGTTGGGGTAAGATTTTGTTCGAACCTCGGGGTCAGCAAGGATTTGGTTATGACCCTCTATTCGAGGTGATAGAATACCACAGTACATTCGCAGAACTCGGGTTGGGGGTGAAACGAGCGATTTCCCATCGATCCCGAGCGTTGCGAGAGTTTCTATCGATCCTCGACTCCAAGATGGATTTATGCAATGGACAAGTTACCGGACTGGCCTCGATGGATTCTTCGGGCAGCCGCCCTGTATAACCTCCTTTGGGGGGCTTGGGTCGTTCTCTTCCCGAATCATTGGTTTGACATCACTGGAATCGAACACCCCAATTACCCGGGTATCTGGCAGTGTGTTGGAATGATCGTAGGGGTCTATGGGATTGGTTACTGGTTCGCATCGAATCATTTCGTAACGCACTGGCCTGTTATCCTGGTCGGATTCCTGGGAAAGATCTTCGGTCCAATCGGTTTCCTGCAATCCGCCCTGACTGGTGCTTTACCATGGAGCTGGGGGATGATGATCTTGACCAATGATCTGATCTGGTGGATCCCATTCGCTGCGATGCTCTATCTCGCTTTCAAATTCCAATCGGATCCTCGGTATCGCTCCACATCTGCTGAACAAACTCCTGAGACACTCACTCGCGAGCAAGCAAATCGCTTTTTTCATGTAACAGCGGATTCGAACTTGGAGAGTTTCAGCAAACAACATGACGTCTTGCTTGTCTTTCTTAGGCACGCCGGTTGTACCTTCTGCCGTGAAACGCTTGATGAACTTAAAAAAGCCCGCTCCGTCTGGATGACGAAAAAGATTACGCCAGTGGTAGTCCACATGGGTAGCGAAGAAGAAGGAATCGCTATGATGAAGCGGTTCGAACTCGCGGACGTACCCGTCATCAGCGATCCCGAATGCAACCTTTTTCGGGCATACCATCTACCGCGAGGAAAGTGGCAACAACTGTTCGGCCCACGTGTCTGGATCGAAGGATTCAAGACGGCGATTTTGAAAGGATATGGACTCGGTAAACTCTCTGGTGATGGTTTTCAGCTCTCCGGCGCATTCCTCTTGCGGGACGGTAAAGTTATCGCGGAATACCCATCGGTCGATGCGGCGGACAACTGCCCATGGAAACCTGCTTTAAACGCAGTTGCCCTCCTCGCCCTCGGATTGGTTTTTCTGCAATCCACCTTCGCTTTTCTCGCCGCACAGGAACCGACGACCGTGATTCAAATCAAAGATACTAAGCCCGGCGATCGCTTCGAAGTGCGTCATGCACAAGCCCCTATTGATAATGTGAAGCATGTAGTGATCGACGTCTACAGCGAACGAGGTATAGGACAATGCACCCTTACACGCAAAGCGGATACCTGGCCACAATCCATAACCGTTCGATTTCACCTTCGAGGACTCGAAAGCCTAACACTGCTGGTGCCGTCCGAGAGCAACTCGAATTCAGAAATACGACCAAAGATTCAGTACCGAGGGGGATGGAATAGTACAAGTGGTCCTACGGACTGGGAAAAGCAAGCTCTATTGGGTGACGTCCCCCCCTCTGCTAAACCTGAACTCTTGGCTATCAATCAGTTCCCGATCAGCATAAGCGGCAGCTCAAAACCAACGAATCCAACCATCCCGCTTGAGAAAGACCACTACTTTGAATGGACGATTCCTTCGGAGTGGTATGCAAAACTCAACCCACCAACACTTGAAATCCAATGGGTTGACTTCTTCCGTAACTAACGACATCCCAAACGCTGTTCCCTTATCGGAATCGCCTCAGAGATCCGAAGCCGATGATCGGGAACCCAGAAATACGTCTTCCATATTCAAGGTACGGCTCACCGATAAACCGTAGCAACCTACGGTCTTTGAAATAGCTTCCAGCGTAAATGTACAGCGTCCAGACTCCCG
>JBIJCS010000638.1:0-2560 GCA_044344575.1 Pirellula sp.
TCGGTTTCCATTCCAGTTGCGGAACCGCATCATCCGCCAAAACCGCCTGAACTTTTTCTTGCAACCCCTTCTCTTCACGCTGCAACGCTTGGAACAAACCCCAATCCTTCTCAAAAGATTCCGGCAGTCCAAATACTTCCCCCTCCATGACGTCAATGGTGGGAGCAGTGCCGTTGTTGTCGGCACAAGCATTAAAGAATGCGTACAAGCGATAATAATCATCGATCGATATCGGATCGTACTTGTGCGTATGGCATTGCGCACATCCAACCGTCAAACCTAACCAAACTGCACCCGTTGTATTCACGCGATCGATGATCGCTTCATGCCGATACTGATCCGCTTTCACCCCCCCTTCTTCGTTGATCATCGTATTGCGATGAAATGCACTCGCGATCTTTTGAGATTTGCTACCACCCTCAATCAAATCACCTGCGATCTGCTCTCGCGTAAATTGATCAAACGGCATGTCGGCATTCCAAGCTGCGATGACCCAATCTCGGTAAGGCCACATCACCCGCGCACCGTCAATCGTGAAACCATTCGAATCCGCATACCTCGCTTGATCTAGCCAAAAACGCCCCCACCGCTCCCCGAATTGAGGACTCGCTAACAAACGATCCACTAAGCGGTCAAAAGCTTCCGCACTTTCGTCAGCAACAAATTCCTCTACATCGGTCGGGTCTGGCAACGTCCCGATCAAATCGAGATACACTCGCCGTATCAACGTTCTAGCATCCGCCCTCGGTGACGGGGTCAAATCAACGGCATTGAGTTTCTCAAGGATAAACGCGTCTATCGGATGCTTCGGATCTGCGAACGTGTGCTCAAAACGATTCGCACCAGTATCGCCCTGCCGTCGAGCCAACGGAACGCGAACCGTATCCGGAATAGGGCGAAATGCCCAGTGCGTTTCGTAATTCGCCCCCTGCTCTACCCAACGCTTTAATATCTCCTTCTCCTTCACGGACATGACTTTATTCGCCGTCGGAGGTGGCATCTGGATTTCCGGATCCGTGGATTCCATCCGTCGTATCGCTTCGCTCTGCTGAGGATCGTGCGGCACGATCGCTCGAACCGACCTCTGAGAATCTAACGCAGATGCAGCCAGATCAAGTCGCAATTCCGCCGCTCGACCCTCTTCGTCGAAACCATGGCATGCAAAACAATAGTTCGAGAGTATCGGACGAACCTGCGATTGAAAATCGAGTCTCTCCTCCTGGCCCAACACTGCACTACTGCACACTACACTACTGCACGCCATGCCCGTCCATAACACCGTCATACAAATCGATGCCATGAGCCGACGAACCGACTCCCCAAATCCCAACGCCGCTCCGAGCGATCCACCAGGAACTTGACCCATCGACTTTTGCGTTTCATCCCTACACACTGCAGTCAACTCGCGATCCTCTAGGAGAGCAAAAAACACCTCAACGGAATACCTTCGGAATACCTTCGGAATACCTCAAGAAAAACCTGAAAGATCCCCATATAGTGTACTCCACCCCTTGAACAATTTCTCCTATGCCTGATACGAACCAGGAACGAACATGCCAGGAACGAACCTGACCAGATTCAGCTTGAAAGATCAACTCTTCAATCGAACCAAAGTCGAATATTTAGCCGATCTACTGGCGGCAAAAAATCATACTTTTGCAAAGGACCAGTTTCTCTCTGCCGTGATGTCGAAACTCAGCAGTTTGGAACTCAAAGCTCGTATCGACTGGATAACAACACAGCTTGAACAGCATTTACCGAAGGTCTTCTCCAAGGCTGCACACTCCATTGTCCGCAGCTTGCCACCACCCCTCGATCCGTCAAAATCCGACGACGACTTCGGTGACTACATCTTTGCACCCCTCGGAGAATTCATTGCCCGGCATGGCCAAAGCACCGAAAACCTCGAATGCGCGCTAGACTCCCTCCATGAGCTTACGAAACGCTTTTCCATGGAACACGCGATCCGCCCCTTCTTGATGAATTTCCCAGAGAAAACCCTTCGGCGACTCCATAAATGGGTCCAAGATGAAAACTATCACGTCAGACGACTCGTCAGCGAATCGACCCGACCTCTTTTGCCTTGGTCACCAAGACTTGCACTCCCAGACAGCGAAACCCTTCCGCTACTCGATCGACTCCATGCGGACTCCACTCGCTACGTCACACGTAGCGTCGCAAACCATCTCAATGATATTGCCAAAAGCCATCCCTCCCTAGTGATTGAACGCCTTGAGGATTGGCAGTTGCAACAACTCCAAAAGCCAAAAGAACTGCAATGGATGACACGCCACGCCCTGCGCACACTGACAAAACAAGGAAATGCAGCAGCGATGCGCGTATTAGGTTTTAATCCCACTCCCAAAATCAAGTCAGGAGACATCCAATGGAAGCATCGCCAAATTCGGCTCGGTAACTGCCTTGAGTTTTCAATCGAAATCTCCGCGTTGCGGCAAGAATCCCTCGTGATCGACTATGCGATCGATTTCCTGAAAAACTCCGGAAGCCACTCCCGAAAGGTCTTCAAGCTAACCCAAGTCCGATTATCCAAAGGCGAATC
>JBIJCS010000639.1:0-2540 GCA_044344575.1 Pirellula sp.
CGGATCGAGTTGGCTGGTAGCATCGGGGAAGTTCACAGGAGGTGGTTCGGGTGGACGGTCAGGTGGTACGTATGGCAGGATACCTTCGATGTAGATCCCGAGGATATCCCCTTCATCGAGGAGGTAGTCTCGCGGGGGTTCTTGTGACAGCCGCGAGGGATCGAGTGGGATTAAATTGTTTTTGCTTTGGGCGAGGAATTGAGGCGGGAGTCTTTTCGCGGGGATCCCCGAGATTGGCTGCGTGATGGTCGAGCAACCGGTACTGAGTCCTCCGAGTAGGAGTAGTCCGACGGTGCTAAGGCGCCGCGTCCAACGACTGAGTTTCGATTGGATTCGGGTTGGATTTTGCATTAGGTTCCAGCATTTGGTCATGAGTTTATACCTCGCTTGCTGATTCTTCTCGTTTACTTGAGTGTTGGTTGATGAAGTGAAGGAGCACCCTCAAGGGGCGAGAAGACTTAGGGGCGATTGATGATTCCTGAGGCGTCTGGAAGTGGAGAAAGGAGGGGTTTGTTCGGGGTGATTTGCGGCGTAGCCTGCGGGATTCCTTGTGGAATTTCTTGTTGCAGGACTTGAGGTGCAACGACTTCGGCTTCGAAGAATTCCGCGGGTGCTTGGTTGTTAAAGTTTGGATCGAGCAAGCTACGGTTTAGGTCGTATTTTGGAACTGGATACACGCCGTTGTATTGGCTAGGCATCCGTTGGTGGTCGACGTATTGTTTTTGAATGGTGGAGGAGGTTTGGATTTGGTTCCAAGATCCTACACCTTCTTGATCGGCGGCTTGTGCGCCGTGTGGGAAGCCAGCGAACCAAGCGGCCACGCGAGCTTGGCCTTCGGCGGATTGGTATCTCCAGTGCCAGTATTCGCGAGGTGGGAAGGCTGGAGTGCATCCGTCACCGCCATTTGCGACGCTTAGATACCCTGCGAGGTAACCTCGGCGGAATTCTTTTGTGTACTTTTGGTCGACGAAGCAATGTTTTTGGGAGTGCCATGATTTCATAGCGAGCGATTGAGCTCGGCTACCCATCATGTATTCGTTCCATTCGTTGTTGTATCGGAAGAGGTTGTTGATGCCGGTCATAGCGGTACAACCTGGACTTGTAGCGATTCCCAAGCTCAGGCAGATACCTGCGAGAAGTTTCCAGCGGTTGCGGGTCGATGCGTTCGATCCGAATTGATTTTCTCGTCGTTTCAGTGCCATCGACGAATCCCCTTGTATGCGTTTCGTATTGCTGAATTGCTAGCAAAGTCTGAGTCTGGTTCCGCGTTAGGTACCAAGATCCCTGCATCGTAATATCGCCTTCGGGTTGTTCCGAATTTAATGATTGTCTTGGTGATGACAGGAATAACGCTTTTTTGTTGTTTGCGAGTTTCTCGTGCTGGGAATTCTGTGATTTGATTTCGTTGGTCGGGTGGATGGATCGATGCTAGAGCTAGCGCATACCGGGGCGAGACGGAGGCAAGGTTGAGAGGGTAGTAAGAGCGGGACGGTAATAAGAGCGGGTAGAGTGTCAAACGGAGAGGAGGGAGTCGCGGATGGCAGGGCAAGGGCAGATTCTTTGGCGATTGGTAGGTATTTGTAGTCTATTGTTGTTGGTCGTATCTCCGTGGCTTTATGCTAGTGCGAGTTGGTCGGTACAGTGGTGGTTGTTTGTGTTGGGGTTGGTTTTAGGGTTGTTGTTATTGGGGAATGTGGTTGGGAGTTCTGTTGGGTTGGCAGGTAATTTGGAGGGTGGTCGGGTTGTTCGTTGGCGTCCACCTGCGGTTGCTTGGGTGTTCCTTGTATTGGGGTGTTTTGCACAAGTGCAGTCGCTTCGGTGGTGGGATGCGGACTTGCCGGCACATTGGCCTTTTTCTTCGATTTCGCTGCAGCAGTGGGCGTTAGGGTTTCCGGCGGGGGGCAAGCATGATTCGCGGTGGGAGGAGGCGGAGGAGAGGGTGTTGGGGGGAGAGGAGGCGAGGTTAGCGATTAGTGTTGAGCCGATGACGACGAGGGGTGCGTCGAGCAGTTTGTTTTTGAGTGCATTGTTGGTGTGGGGAGGGTCGGTCTCGTTTGGGTATCGGAAGGATTATCCGTGGCTTTTGGTCATTTTGACGGTCTTGGGAGTGTTGGTCGGGGCATATGGGTTGTTTGGGGCTTTTCAGCGGCAGGTGCCTAATCTGTTGGGATTGGTGTATGGGAGGTCGTTTTCTGTGTTTGTTTCGCGGAATTCGGCGGGTGCATTTTTGAATATTGCGTTGGCGGCTTCGTTAGGTTTATCGGTCCAGCGGTTTCTTCGTGTTTGGGAGTCGTCGCGTGGGGATCGTCCGCAGGGGAACATGTCGAGTTGGCCATTGTTAGCGCGGTTTCGATTTCGATTGAAGCAGTTGATTGAGCACTTGGATTACCGTACGCAGGTGGTTTGGATGAGTACGTTGTTTTTAGTGTTTTGCGTACCGTTGAGTTTGTGTCGTGGGGCGTTTCTTAGTGCGTTAGCTGCATTGTTTGGGACGATTGCATTGTGTTGGCCGGAGGGAGGGCGTCGTGGAGGGGTGAGTA
>JBIJCS010000640.1:0-2533 GCA_044344575.1 Pirellula sp.
CCAACTGTAAATCTGCTCGGACGCAATCACGGCGTGGGTGAGATAGCCTATGGCAATCGGCGCAAGTATCGCAGTCTCCATCCCTAACCCCGACACGGCGGATAACTTGGTCTGCTTTTTGACAACTCCATATGCCGAGAACGACGACGCCAGGACGACGGAAACCCACAACCGCTCGCTAGAGATCGCGCTCAAACAAAGTCCTATCGCAGCAACAGCGACCGCCAGCCACTGCCAACGATCGAGGTGCTCGTGGAATAGAACGACCCCAAGGACGACGCTAAAGAGCGGGTTCATGAAGTAACCTAAGCTGCTATCGACGACCGCTTGGTTGTGGACTGCCCAAATAAACACTAACCAGTTAATGCTGATTAAAACTGCTGCCAAAGCCGCCAAGGCGATCCTTTTGGGATTGGCTAATGTCTCTTGTACCTCACGCCATTGGCCCAAGAAACTTACGCACAGCACCAACGTTGCTAGAGACCAAAGGATCCGATGTCCGATAATCTCCACCGGATCCTCAACGTGTTCGAGCAACTTCCAATACAGAGGAAAAATGCCCCAGAGGATAAAGGCCGCTAGGGCTTGTAAGGTGTGCAAACTATTTCCCCATTTGATCGGCTAAGTGGCCAGCTTGATAAATACTTCGTAACGCCTCAAGCACTCCGGCGATGTGGACAGCTACCGCACGAGCTTGCTTGTCGGTGTAATAAAAATCTCCGGTTAGACTTTCGATATTCCCATCGAAGATAATGCCAACCATGGCCCCATCTCGAGAGACGACTGGAGAACCAGAGTTGCCGCCGATAATGTCTGCCGTGCAGACGAAGTTAAACGGCGTATTCGCGTTGAGCTTTTCCTTGGCCGCATGCCAACTCTTGGGCAACACCCAAGGATCTTTAGTGAGGTGGGAGGACTCATGTTCGAAAGCTCCGCCAAGTTTCGTATGCGCCGGAATCTGCTTGCCATCACTCTCATAACCATCAACCGCCCCATACGAGAGTCGCAAAGTAAACGTCGCATCGGGATAGACGCTCTCGCCACCGACTGCAAACTTCGCTTCGGTAACTTTCGCGTACGCCTGACGCTCTTGTTCATCAATCGCTTCGGTCATCTCTCTGACTTTGCGGTACTCTGTCTCCATCGATCGTACAAGTTGCACCAATGGGTCTTGGGAGTTCTTCACCCCATCCAAGCCTGAAGCCGCAAGCTCTTTTCGCCCTTGAGCGGTCATCAATTTCGTGCCAGCAATCAGTTCAGAAGCTCTCGCACGGGGGCTTTTTCCAGCCAATGCAGCTAGCACAAAAGGATCATTCCCGCCTCGATCTTCCATCAGACGAGATAGCTCATCGGCCAACAAGACTCGCTCCAAATCGTCGTAGACAGGAACTTCGGAGAACAATTCTTGTTCCAGTGATTGCCTCGCCGAATCGCGAAACTCACGCAGTCTCTCTGCACTTGGCTTCTTGTCTTCGCTGGCCATCAAAACCAACTTCTCAGCGAATCCGTACAACTGCGTTCTTAGCGACGCGGACTTGAGCAAGCCATCCCGTCGCTTGCTTTGAATCTCGCGGATGGTGTCCCAAGCTTTCCCGAGCGGTGCTAGCTTCGGATCCGCTGCGAGCTTTGCAAACAATTCTTTCTCCGCTTGGCGTTTCGAAGCGACAAACGTTGGATCTTGGATGCCAGCTAGCATCCCTGTGTATGCTTTGCGGGAGTTTTGAACTCCAAATAGATCGTCCCTTCCTCGGCGAGTCTGCTCGGGTCCAGCCAATCCGTACTGCTGGAGCGCAATCTCGCGGCGTCGCAGTTGATTCATCGTACGCGGTAATCCAACATCCCGTTGATATTCCACTGCGTCTGAAGTCAAGATACGCCGCGTTCTCCCCGGATTCCCGGACACGAAAACCAAATCGCCTTCCGCAGCACCACTTGGATCCATCTTCAAAAAGTGATCGATCTTGGCTGGTTTGCCATTTTCGTACACACGAAATAACGTCACGTCGAGGCAATAGCGAGGATACTCGAAGTTATCTGCGTCACCTCCAAAGAATGCACTTTGTGCTTCGGGAGCCCAAACCAATCGCACATCGGTGTACTTCTTGTAACGATAGAGATGATAACGTCCACCACCATACAACGTGACAACGTCACTCCGCAGTCCGGTTTGATCCAACGACTCTTTTTCAATCTGCGACATCGCCGCTTGCCGAGCTTTAAAAGCCTCTGCCGGGGCCATTTCCGCTTTGACTGCTTCATTCACTCTCGCAGTGACGTCCTGAATGCTGATGAGCTGATTCAATTCCAAATCCGTCGCTGGAATCTCATCTTCCATGGTCTTCGCAAGGAAACCGTCTTCGTTGTAGTTATGCTCGGCAGTGGATAGCTTGAACAACGTATCCGAAGCGACGTGATGATTGGTGAGCACCAAACCGTTCGACGACACAAACGACGCCGAACCGCCGGAGTTGAATCGAACGCTCGAAAGCATTAAATGATCGACCCATTCTTGCTTCGCTTCGAACTTGTATTT
>JBIJCS010000008.1:0-30007 GCA_044344575.1 Pirellula sp.
TACCCTTTGAAGATCGCGGCAGTACAGACCATATCCCTCGTGAATTGCTCAATCAACGTGAGGGAATCGCAAGCGAGGAAGACCGATTCTATCGGATCGAAGTCGGTGGACGCCCTTTAGGCATCCGGATGGATTCTGACAATCGGACCGTTTATGTTGCAAATTACCTCGACAACTCCATTCAAATCGTTGATATCGTCGATCGAAAAGTAAAACGACGAATCGACTTGGGAGGGCCCCCACAACCATCGTTGATCCGCCGAGGCGAAGCCATATTTTACGATGCAAGACGAAGCTTAGATCAATGGTACAGTTGTCATAGTTGCCACTACTTGGGCGGAACAAACTCCGTTGCCATCGACACGATGAATGATGGCACTCCATATACGTTTAAAACGGTACTTCCCCTCTATCAATGCAACGACTCCGGTCCCTGGACTTGGCACGGATGGCAATCTGACTATATGGCTGCCATGAAACACTCGTTGCAAACCACCATGCTTGGACCAACACCCACCGACGAAGATGCAGAAGCCATTGGAGCATTTCTCGCGTCCCTAAAACCACCACCGAACTATCGCTCGAACTTGCAAAACGATGCAGCAGCCCGTGGTGAACGACTATTTCGCAGCCTTAAATCTGGTTGTCAAGAATGCCACTCCAATCGAGTTCAAGGCGACAAACAAATTCACGATCTCGGGCTAGGAGTCGGCGGTGATGCTTATACCGGCTTCAACACGCCATCACTTCAAGGGGTCTTTCGAAAGGTACTCCTAATGCATGATGGTAGGTACGACTCGCTGGAAGAGGTTTTGAAAGGCGTACACGCACCTGAACGTGTCAATGGAGAACGCTTGGAAGATAACGAACTCGCTGATCTCATCGAATACCTCCGGACCCGCTAGGCGTTCGACTAAACACGCTAACAACCTTGAACGACTCAAAGACCCGGATCCTTTATGAGATTTCTGAAACAGCGCTGGCTAGCGTTTCGAAATTCTTTCTTGCGAGGTAAAAGTCCTTCTAGATCGGGGCATTTTGAAAGCCTCCTTGGGGCTTAGAATAACTCGATTAAATCGAAACTCCAAATTCAGCTCGGGCAAAACAGAATCATTCAAATCTACAAAACGATCTTGTCGAAATAAAAGTCGGGCTTCAAACTCCTTAGCTCCTCAAGTATCCTTGATTCATCGGTTCCTTGTAAAGTCGGGGACCCAAGCAACCATCCCGCCAAAAGCAGCGAAACACACTCCAATTGCAAAGACCAAGTTGCGAGAAATAAAGTTCATAAGCACGAACCACAAGAAGCAATGCGAGTATTGAACGTGACAGATATCCAAACCAAAGACGGTAACTTGCTAAGGTCAATCGAAGTGGTTGTGATCGTAGGAGCCGGATGGACAGGTCGTCAAATCGCCGGACAAATGCTCACCCATGGAATCCAAGTCATCCTGTGCGATGAATCGTCCGGGGCACTAAACACGTCGAAAAGCTGGATCCTTTCCAACCTAACTTCATTCGCTCAAGAAGGATACTGGCCGCCGACTAGCGAAGACGTTGTTGAAACCCGACTTCAACTTGTACATCCAGATGTCATTTTCTCTCCACAAAACGTCATTCGCAACGAGAAATTAGTTAGCGAAGCGCATCGCAGCATCGATTTATCCCTCGGTGGCTTCGACAAGTCTCTCATCGACCTCGTGCTTGAGTGTATCCCAGAACAAGTCGCGTTAAAGCGACGGGTTCTAAAACTCGCCAGTGAACTATATCCAGAAACCACCGTCATCGCTTCGAACAGCTCGTATTTCGTCCCTTCCACGTTCTCGAAACATATCGTTTCCCCCAAACGTTATGCCCATTTTCACTTTCACGTTCCGGTATGGAAGGCAACTATTGTCGATGTGGCAGCAGGTCCCCATACCTCAGAGGAGACGCTCCAACGCCTCGAAAAGCTGTCCCACAGCATCGGCCAAACGCCGCTAGTGCAACGTCGAGAAAATAGTGGATACGTCTTTAATGCCATGCTAAAGTCCGTACTGCAGTCGGCACTACAACTGCTCGAACAAGGCGTTGCCACACCAGACCAAGTCGATCTTGCTTGGACGAAAGCCACCGGGATGCCGGTCGGCCCCTTCGGTATGATGGACCAGATCGGACTAGATATCCTCTACCAAACAATGTCCAACGCTCGTTTCGTCGATGGCGACGATGTATGGATGCCACTGATCGCTATCCTGCAACCATACATCGACGCTGGCAATCTCGGCGTAAAAACAGGCCAAGGCTTCTTTAAGTATTGAACGTTCAAATCTCACCGTGCTCTAAACGAGGCATGGTGAGCCGCAAACCCTACCAACTACTCGTGCCCTGTCGCATACTTGGGCTTTGGCAAGGCAGGAACTTTCTTCACCTCTTCAGTGAGAACTTCGACTGCTTTTTCTAATTGCCGATCAATCCCCGAGGGAAGCTCTCCAGGTGTTGGCCAGAGAATGTGATCGGGTACCGCACCCCGAAGCTCCATGTCTTCGCCCGTCTCCAACGAGAACCAACCACGGAATGGGGCACGCAAAACTCCTACATCATTGATGCGAGCCGCTCCGGTACTTACGACACCACCAGCCGTTTGAACTCCCACCACTTTGCCGCGACCAAGATACTTGATCGCATGACTGAAGATCTCCGCGTTGCTATACGAGTTCTGATTACACAACACAATGATCGGTTTGGACCAAGTCGCATAGATCATCCGGTCGTGCGGATACCCAATTCCACCCCCACGAGGGACCGTCATCGCGTGCCGCGGTTGAGTTAGAGAGGTAAGCAAATGGTCGGTCGTCGACCCACCACCATTATCTCGAACATCAATCACCAGCCCCTCTTTTCCGTATCCGACATTATAGAGTTGTTGCTCAAACTCTAGAAAACTCGATTCATCCATCGCCTGAATGTGCAGATATCCCAGCTTTCCATTCGAAAGCCGCTCTACCATTTTGCGGTTTTGCTCCAACCACTGTTGGTAAAGCAAAGGTCGAACCCGAGCGTAAGTTGTTGGACGTAGCGTTATCTTTAACTCGTCATTCCCAAGTTGCTCCGGATTGTCTGCTTTCTCCGCCTTGTTGAGCTCACCTGCTTCATTCTTTGCACGAAGCACAACCAAAGAAATATCACGATCGAGCGGCCCATTGAGGACAAGAGTCAAATCCATAGTCGGATCCACCCGCTGGCCATCAATCTGCTGAATGATATCCCCCGCACGCAATTTGCTCTTTGCTTTATCCGCAGGGCCATCCGGAAGCACATCGCGTATTTTTAAACCAGGCCCAAGATACTTGGGGTCAAATCGCACCCCCAAATGCGCTGTGGGATAGTCCCGCTTACGAGCACCCTCGTTGTCAGATCCTTCCCCTACCGATGGAGTGAATCCTAAGTGCGATCCATTAAGTTCGCCAAGCATCAATTCAATCACTTCCGCCAATCCGCGCTCATCCAGTGACTTCGAAGCTGCATCCGAGTACTTGCGACGAATCTCGTCCCAGTTTCGATTCCCCATCGCTTCGTCATACCAAATTTCGTGCATCGCCAACCAAGCCGCTTGAAAACCCTCGCGGTACTTGCCAGAACGAGAACGCTCATGCTGAACGGAAAACGGATATCCAGTTTCCTTTTCTCCCCCTTCAAGCTTCGTAGGAATCCCCTTGGAAATCCCCAGAATTGCTCCGGAGGACTTCGTCCAACGCGCATCGCTCAGTACCGTCGAACTCATCAGTTTAGGTGTTAACTTGTCCGGAAATTCCACCGAGTACCAACCCGACTTGCCATCCACCGAAGCAGAAAACGCAAGCTTCTTTCCATCGGGAGAGAAAATCAAATTGGTCTCACGCGTATCCTGCAAGTTGATCCGTCGGACCCGCTCATGGATTCGATCCAAATCGATCCTGAACGCTTTGGACCTGTCTTCTGCATCCGATTTCCCATCGCCTTTTCCATCCGCTGGCGCATCGGGCTTCACATCCCCCTTCGACTCCCCCCCCCTCGACTCAGGTGATTTCGACTCAGGTGATTTCGAATCTGCTGACTTTGCCTCTGGCTTTGCAGGTCGCTTCTTTTTCATTGTCTCGATCGCTTTATCAAGCGTGCGATCTCGCGAGGACTCGTCGTCGAATTCTTCTTGCAAATAAACATAATAAATATCGCTCTCGTCCTGGGTGCGTCGTCCAGTGAACGCAAGTACCTTTCCGTCAGGAGAAAACACTGGCGACGTATCATTATCAGGGTGCCTAGAAACGTTCACCGGAGCCTGATGCTTGTCGATCGGCATCACCCAAATTTCACTATTAAAATCATTGTCTTGTGCCGCATAAGCAATCCATTTGCTGTCAGGAGAGATGCTGTACGCTATCGAACTGAAACTCTCGACCAAGGTAGTGATTTCCTTGGACTCCACGTTCATTGCTACTAAAGTGCCTCGGCCAAGTTGCATCAAGAGGTGCTTGCCGTCAGGAGTAAATCGCAACTCCGACTTCGATGGTACAGAATTGGTGATCCTCGTTTCGACAAACTCTGTTTGCTGCCACCAATACTTACCTGAATCCTTCGGCTCAAGCTTCCAAATGTCCACTTGCCCTCCCTCGCGCCGAGTAAACCAAAGTTCTTTACCGTCATTCGTAAACAGCGGTGATTCTTCATACCCGTCGCTCCGAGTGGCTTGAATCGGCTCTTTCAACTCCGAGTCCATAATGAACAAATCACCGCCAGCCGTAAACGCAATCTCAAGCCCATCTTCTGTAAAGGCAACTTGCTCCGCTCGATTGAGATTGGACCGAAGCAGATCGTCCGGAAGATCAGAATCCTGAGCGACCTTGATCTCTAACTTTCTTGGCGGTTCATTTTCATTTGGATTCATGACATAGGTATCGAATAGATGCCTGAACACAATGGTTGAGCCATCCCGGCTAAGTGTCGGCTTGTATACGGAATCATCGTCAAACCCCACCACCTTACGTTGACGAACCGGATGATCCTTCCCCGCAAATCGGTAACGCCATAAGTCCAAACCATGCGATGTTCCCTTCGCAAAATAAAAACCACGCTGATTCGGGAACCACTGAGGCCACAGGGACTCAACCCCTTCGTGCAACAACTCGGTTGTCTTTTGCGATTCCAAATCAAGCATCCAGATCTGCGACGCTCGCTCCCCCTTGTATCCTTTTCGCCACCACCTTTCCCCCTCTCGCACAAAGAGAACCTTCTTCCCATCAGGAGAAAGGCTCGGTGCAAGTGCCGTATCATCAAGTAGCACCTTCTCCGCAGAACGCTTGGTCAAGTCGATCTGCATCAATCGAGTCGCACCACGCCAATAGTGATCGCGCGCCCCTATCGCCAAAATACTATTCCCATCTGGGAACCAATCCCCCAACGAGAACCCCTCCGAATGAAATGTCTTCTGCTCAGGAATTCCACCCTCGGAAGGCATTACGAAAATCTGATTCGCCCCAGTTCGGTTCGAGATAAACGCCAGATGCTTGCCGTCCGGTGAAAACTTCGGCTCGCTATCATTCGCGGGATGATTGGTCAACCGCCTCGCAACACCACCCTCGCTACTGACAGTCCACAAGTCATTCGCCCAACGAAACACGAGCGTCTTGCCGTTGGGAGACAGCGTATAGTCGCTAGCCATCTGAACCGAGACAGGATCGGCCGCTGAAAGCCGACTGCTTTCAATGCCAAACGACAACCCAGAAAGAACAAGTGTAAGTAGTGTTTGCTTAGCAACCTTCATGGCTGGTTTTCATGCAGAAGAGTAGAGATACGGTGAAGGGACTATTTTACGAAACTGCAAAACACTTGGGTAGAAAACTCTTCAAGTGCTCGATGAATAACGCGGGTTGCTCTAAGTTAGGCACATGCCCGCAACGATCGAAGAAATGCAGTTCGGCGTTTGGAATTTGTTGATGAAACTGGTTCGCCACATTCGGCGGCGTAATCTCATCCTCTTTCCCCCAAACAATCAAAGTCGGCGTCGTTAATCGATGCAACTCTGCCTCAACATTTCGATCCCGAGTTGCGCGAGAGATCCTAAGAATAAACCTCGCATAATCGCGATCCTGAATCAGTTCGTACCACTCGTCGACAAGTGTATCACTGACCATGGCCTCATCGAAAAAGATATCTGAGATCACGGATCGAACGAACTCCTTCGTCGGCTTTGGCTTGACGCCATTGGTTAGACTCCGCTCGTATAAACCAGCCGAACCCGCCAAGACTAAACCGCAAACTCGGTCCGGGTGCCGCAGCGCATAGTCCATCGCAAGCAACCCGCCAAGGGAATTCCCGCACAGCACAAACGGCTCTTGGATTTGTTTCTCATCGATCACAGTGGAGATCGCATCCGTCAAATCCGAAATAGACCTCGCACCATCCGAGCGGCGATTACCACTGCGATCAATGGGTAACTGTGGTGCAATCAACCGAAAATCTGTCGCAAGCGGATCAATGACCTGCGACCAATGACCAGGAGACCCGAATAATCCGTGAAGCAATACCACGGTGTTCGGCCCTTTGCCGCAATCCACCGACTTTTCGCAACGTAATCCATGTTGCGTCGCAGAAGAATGGAAAAAGTCTTTAAAGATCATGGGTGTAAATGTACACAAGTAAAGGAAAGGGCTTACGCAAGTTACCATCCAGGCGAAAAAAAAGCGGTCGTCCTTCGATGACCGCTTCTTCAATCATGTCCTTGTGCCGCGAGTTCCACTCGCATCGCAGTCGCTTAGTTGCAACCGCAGCTTGGAGCTGCTGCAACTGGAGCTGCATCGCAGCAGCTGCTCGCTGCTGGAGCCGAGCAAGAAGCCTTGCGGGACTTGCACTTGGCCAACAAACCAGCAAGAACCTTTGGACGAGCTGCCTTAGGAGCTGCGTCACAGCAGCTAGCTGCAGCTGGAGCTGCATCACAGCAGCTAGCAGCTGGTGCTGCACATGGTGCTGGTGCTGGCTCTGCACACGGTGCTGGTGCTGCACATGGTGCTGGTGCTGCATCGCAGCAAGCGTCAGCAACTGGGGCACTGCAGGACTTCTTGCGTGCATGCAAACGAGCGAGCAAACCTACTCGCTTCGAAGAACCACCGCAGCTAGCTGGTGCTGGATCACAAGCTGGTGCTGGCGCTGGTGCACAAACTGGTGCTGCGGCGGCTGCCGAGCAAGAACTCTTGCGTGCATGAAGACGAGCGAGAAGACCTTCTCGCTTTGCCGATCCACCACAGCTCGCTGGTGCTGGCTCACAAGCTGGAGCAGCATCACATGCTGGAGCAGGTGCTGGTGCACAGCAAGATGCTGCAGCACCGCTGCAGTCACTCTTGCGATTGAAAATACCAGCAGACGCACTGGACGAAGTAACCATCGCACAACCGACGATTGCCAAAGCAACTAAAACTCGACGCATTCGAAATCTCTCCAAAAAAACAAAAAGGGGTACACCACTTCCCGCGTTCAAAACTCCTTGGCTACCAATTCCCGATGTCAAAATCCTCTAGCGGGGTGCCGATCGAGTGCCGTACGACCTTCTCGATGTTGACGCGTAATCCATTGACGTAGGATTCCCTCCAATTTCGTCAAAGGGAACCCAAACCGCAAAGTTTAGTGGTTTGATCCCGCCTCGCACCTCCAATTTTACCCATTTTGCCGATTTTGACAAAAGACGACATGAAAAAACCCCTACGAAGAGGGGTTCGGATGCGATCTGCGAAATATCGCGACGTTAACAAACCACTTCGTCACCCCTACAAATCACCAAGCAACTCCCGAACCGCAACCTCCACATCCGGTTTCCGCATCAAGGATTCCCCCACCAGAATTGCCGCGATGCCATTCTCTTTCAAATAAGCGACGTCATCATGCGTGGCGATTCCACTCTCACCGACCAACGTAATCTCGGAAGGAATCAATCCCCGCATCCGAACCACATGCCCCAAATCCACCGTGAATGTATCCAAATTCCTGTTATTTACACCAATGAGCTTCGGACTTAAAGCCAGCACCGAGTCGAGATTCCCCTGAGAATGGACTTCAATCAGGGCGGTCATCCCTAATTCGCATGTCAACTCATAAAGCTCTCTCAACATTTCCGGAGCCAAACACTCAGCGATCAATAAAACCGCGTCAGCCCCTGCCTCCCGAGCTTCCCAAACCTGATAGGGATCCACCAAGAAATCCTTGCGCAGAACCGGCAAATCCACCACCTGCCGAATCGCACGCAAATAATCGAGACTACCCTGAAAATACGAAACATCCGTCAGAACACTCAGCGCCGCGGCACCCCCGGCTTGGTAAGCGAGCGCAATGCCAACCGGGTCAAACGGTTCGCGGATTACCCCCTTCGATGGACTCGCTTTCTTCACCTCCGCAATCAACCGCATCCTTGCGTGACCCGCTAACGCTCCAAGAAAGTCCCTCGGGGGTGACGCCACCGCCACGTCGCGCTTCAAACCCTCAAGAGGTCGCTTGCCCCTGGCAATCGCAACCTCCTCCCACTTCGTCTTAACGATTTTTTGAAGAATCGAACTCATTAGCTAACCAAATCGGAATCGAATACGCGAACTTGCTTCCAATTGGGCTTCTGCTCCTCAATGAATTTCAAATGCCTAGGCTCCGTTTGATAAGCATCATGTGCGGCACGGTTCTCGAAAACCAAGTTCAACACCACGTCGTATCCATGGTCATTGACCGGACGAGCAAGCTCCCGATTCAATGTACCAGCCGAATAATAAACCACCCCAGGATGCCCACTGAGGTACTTCTGACAAGCCGCTAACAACTCTTCAACCTTCGAAGCTGCCGAATCGTGAAGCGTGAAATAAACCATATGGGAAAGGTGTTTTGTCATGGGATTTCGCTTGGTAATTCACCAAGATTTGCAAGAGGCTTGAAATGGTACCCGAGGAAGGTCACGCCCCCTCAAGTAATCCGCTACGCCCTTTAGAGCCGTAGGTTCCGTTCAAGACGGTAGTATACCTTGAATCCTTCCACGAGAAAGCAGATCAAGGAACCAAAATGCAGAAGCCTCGGCGGTCCCGTCGAAATCACCACCCGAGTCGGTTATCCTTTCCAAATCTCCCGTGATGATTCATAAGTTTGGTAGCAGTCAAAAATCCAACGAGATAAACGGCATGACAGATCAACAGAGCTTTTTCTCCCGGCGACGCTTTGCAGAAATTGCTTGCGCAGGACTAGGACTATCCCTTCTCGCACCCTATCCGTTACTGACATCAAGACTCTCAGCATGCCACGCCGACTCTCATCCTTACGATCCTTACGACGATGCACCAGACCCAAAATCAATCGATCTGATTTGGGATGGCAAGACGCTCGATGGATGGATGAGTCTCGATGGCAAACCTGTCTCTGGAGGTTGGTCCGCTAAAGATGGAACCATCTCATTGAAAAACTCGATCATCCGCACAGGTCATATCGTCACTCGCCGAGAATTCGGAGATTTCGAACTCTCTTTCGAATGGCGACTCGCTAAAGGTGGTAACAGTGGAATCAAATACCTCGTACGCAAATACGATGATCGCTCGTTGGGTTATGAATACCAAATCTACGACCCCAATGGAAAACCGGTCGAAGCAAAAAACTCAACCGCTTCCATTTATGATCTCGTCGCACCGAATGCAAAAGCGAAATCACATCCTACCGGTCAGTGGAATACGGCAAAGATCGTCGTGCGAAAAAGTAGAATCGAACATTGGCTCAATGACGAAAAAGTCGTCGATACACAAGTCGGCGACGAACAATGGAACCGTCGAATCGCCGAAAGCAAATTCAACGACGTCCCTGACTTTGGTAAGAACACTTGCGGACGCATCATGCTGACCGACCACGGCAGCGATGTGGACTATCGAAAATTTCAATTCCAATCCTTTGACACAAACTGTTAATTGCCATGAAAAACAAACCTTCTTTACACCGTCGCTCGCTCATCGCTACCGCAGCGACCACACTGGCTTGGGCCACACAAGCCCGCTATGTGCATTCTCAAGAACCAGCAACAACCCCACCCCAACGAACCGTCGTTGGGATTATGGGATTCAGTCGCGGTCGCGACCTCGCAGAAGAACTCCTAAAAATCCCCGGCGTTGAAATAAAAACCATCTGCGAAACCGATCGGCTGCGAGGCGAATCCGGTGTCAAGCGAATCGCAGAAGCCGGCGGGAAAGCCCAATGGGTTAGCGATTTTCGCACCATGCTCGATGATCCACAAATCGATGCGTTCTTCTGCGCTGCCCCCAACCACTGGCATGGCCCAGCCGCAATCTTAGGCTGTAAAGCTGGTAAACACGTCTACGTCGAAAAACCCGCTTGCCACAACCCGCAAGAAGGTGAATGGATGGTTCGAGCCGCCGAACTCTACGGCAAATGTGTTCAAGTCGGGAACCAACGACGCAGCAGCACCGGTTGCCGAAACGCCATGGCAAAACTACACGAAGGTGCCATCGGAAAAGTCTATCTGGCTCGAGCATTCTTCCAACGCATGCGAGGACCAATCGGTACGGAACTCGACAGCCAAGCACCTGAACATCTCGATTACGAACTGTGGCAAGGGCCCGCGCCACGCCGCCCATTCCGCAAAAATGTCGTGCATTACAACTGGCACTGGTTCTGGCACTGGGGCAACGGAGAACTAGGGAACAACGGCGTGCACCCTCTAGACCTCTGCCGCTGGGGACTGCAAGTCGAATACCCCAAACGTACCATCTCCTCCGGAGGACGGTATCGCTACCTCGATGATCAAGAAACTCCCGACACACACCAAGTCGCCTGGGAATTCGAAGGTGGGAAACAAATTCACTACGAAGGTCTCTCCACGACCAAACGCCCTAACGGCCCCTTCGTATCCTTCGTCGGATACGATGGAACTATGGAACTGGATGCCGACGGCGGTTTCCAAATCTACGATGCCGATAACAAACTGGTCGAAGACTCACCCAAAACCGATTGGGGACAAAAAGACCACGTCCGTAACTTCATCGATGCCGTTCGACAGAACGACCCAAACCGACTCAATCAACCCGTTCTCAGTGGCCACCAAAGCACTTTGCTATGCCACCTCGGGAATATCGCTCATCGAACTAGCCAAGCCATCGATACCGATCCGCGAACCGGCAAATTACTTACCACAGGATTACCACCTGGACTATGGCGACGCGAATACGATCCCCAATGGGAGAAGCTTATCGCATTGTAATTCCAAGCGACTAAACGCAATTCCGCAATGCATTCGCAACCAAACCGATCTTTTGAGACTGCTCTAAATCCAAGTCGCTTAGCAATGGAAGTAGCGGACCAGTATCCGCTATGCCCGCCCCACGCACCGCCTCATGCAATACTCGGATCGGGGATATCGCGTTGCGCAAATCCTCTAACGGCTCAAAAACACGTCGTAGCTCTTCCGCTCCATTCCAGTCGCCTCCTTGAATCGAGTGCAATAACTGCGTTGAAAGATCTGGTCGCACACATACGCACCCACTCGTAAAGCCCCCCATGCGAAATTCTCGCATATGACAAATCGCTGGCTGCTCACCCATCCCACTGACAAATAGCTCGGGACTGATCCGCTCCAACAATTCCTTAAGGTACGGATCATCTGCTGGATTCGATTTTACAACCGCGTACTTGATCCAACTAACCGCACCGTCGTTCACCAACCTCTCAACTGCCTCTACAGGCAACCACCGGTCAAATTTCAAATACAACACCACGGGCTTGCCCATCTTGTCGACAACAAGCTGAATCCCACGCTCGATCCCACCACTGTCTTTTATATCGTTCTGCGGTAAAACCATCGCGGTGTCGATCGGTAACCTCGATAGCTCTTGAGCTTGATCCATCATCATCCCAAACGATGGCCCAAGCGAGGGAATCATCCAAGCCGCAGAGCCTGACAGCTCGCATAACATAGCAACCGTCTCGGCATACTCAGAAGGTCTTATGTGATAAAAGACTGCATTCCCACCGTATAGGAAAGTTTTGATACCACCTGCACGCAGATAGGTAATGACACGTTGATTCTCTTCCGGACATACCACCAAATTGCTCTTGCGACACAGCGGTGGCACAGCGATGACACTCTGCCGAATCTTCTCGGTAAAATCGATCGAGGAGCCAAGCGAAGGATTCATGACAAACTTTCCAACCGTTCAGTGTTAGAGACCGCGACCTGTTATCTGCACAAGAGCATCGAGATAACGCGTTCTCGTTTGCTCCACAATTTCCGCCGGCAACTCAGGTGGCGGACTGTTCTTGTCCCAGGTCGATCGGTCCAAGAACTCTCTCAAGAATTGTTTGTCAAACGAAACCTGTGGACCTCCCGGTTTCCACTGCGCGGCAGGCCAAAACCTCGATGAATCGGGAGTTAAAACCTCGTCAATCAAGATCAGTCGGTCTTGGTACCACCCCCACTCTAACTTCGTATCCGCCACGATAATCCCCCGCTCCTTTGCGTATGCATTCCCCTTGCGATACACCTCCAACGATCGCTCCTTCAACTCCTCTGCAACATCGATTCCGAGCGATTCAACCATGTGCTCAAAGGATACATTCTCATCATGCCCCGTCTGAGCCTTGGTCGCCGGAGTAAACAACGGATTAGGCAGTGCGTCGCACTGCTTTAAACCCGCAGGCAACCCAATCCCACATACTTCCCCCGTAGCTAAATAATCCCGCCAACCACTTCCTTCTAAGTAACCCCTTATTACGCATTCAAAAGGAACAACCGAAGCCTTCCGAGTCACAATCGTTCGCCCTACCAGTGCTTCAGATCCCTCCATCGCCGCAATCTCCGATGGCAACTGATCGGACAAGACATGATGCTCCACCCCAAGCATCTCAAACCAAAATAAACTAAGTTGCGTAAGGATCCGCCCCTTATCCGGTATCCCATTAGGCATCACCCAATCAAACGCGCTGATCCGATCTGTGGAGATCATCAAAAGACGATCCCCTAAGTCGTACACGTCGCGAACCTTGCCCTGGCGTTTCGGAAATGGAAGTTGCGTTTGCAGCAGTGCTTGGGACATCGGAAAAACTGTTGAAATGTTGAAAAAGCAAATCTGTAACGCGCCGCTCAGCGGAGCTCGCCAATTTTAACGAACAGAACCAAGTTATGCGCCGCTTTCTGGATTCCGTAAACTCGGTTTGTACAGTTTTCGCCCTAGAAGCGGATGAAAGGGAGTCCAAGCATCTCCAGATCGGTCTTGGACAATCTGCTCCTTCGCCGCATTGAGCTTCGCATCCATCTCATCAAGATAATGAAATGCTATAGCCTCCATCGTCATCGGCACCTTCGGACTGCCGTGCTCCAAACTTCCGTGATGCGAAACTACAATGTGCTCAAGTCGCAACAACTTGCCACCATCCAATTCCACCCCAGACTTGCTCAAATCCCCTGCAATCCGCTCCAATATCACAACGCCTTGTACCAAATGCCCAAGCAACTGCCCCGGATCACTGTAGGTCAGTTCATTCTCAAACGCCAGTTCTTCCGTTTTTCCAAGATCATGCACGAGAGCAGCCGCCAGCAACAAATCGCGGTCGAGCTCGGGATACAGTGCAGCACAAGACGCCCCAAGCCGCATCAACGAGACGATGTGCTCAAGCAAGCCGCCCGGATACGCATGATGCGCCTTGATCCCCGCCGGCGCCATCTTCAATCGCTCCGAGAGAACCGCGTCTTGGACGATCGTCTCGCAAATCATCCTCACCGTACGATCTTTGATCGTTCCAATACACTCTACCAAAGCCTGCCAATGCTCTTCATTTACCACCCGATCCAGCGCATCGAAATCTTCAAGCTGAACTTCTTCGTCCTGCACACGCTGCAACTGATTGACAATGATCTGCAAATTGCCGTTATGCAACTGTGCAACACCCTGCACCCGCACAAAACTACCTTTCGGAAATCGATCCGCCAACCGCTCGTCAGCATTCCAACGCATCGCACTGAGCGTCCCCGTGCGATCCTGTAACTGTAGCAACAAATAACTATTGCCCTGTCTGTTTGCCCGCGTCTGCCGATCCGCAATTCGAAAAACGCTGTCGACGGGCGATTGTGGCTGTAAATCGCGCAAAAACTGTTTTGGCATAAGATTCAATCGTGTCGAGACTGGGCGATGTCGAAAACTAGCCGTGGATCACTGGCAATATCATTCAGCTTGAAGCACTAGCGTAACTTCGTAGTGCCCTCGTAAAAACCCAACGGCTGAGCAGAAGGGCGAAGATCGTAGCGAGAATTGCATAACCAGCCAGCCCCCATTCCCACCCCTGACGAGGTACTAACGGCTGCGCGAGCAAACGCGCTGGCACGTTGATAATCACCAAGATAGGTATGAAAAAAGTAAAGATCCACCATAAGGGTATCCCCCAACCCGTTTGATAAATTTCCATCGGATATCGAGAGAAATTCGTGATATAGAACCAAAAGTCATACAAACTCTGATTGCGTCCCAACCAAATACTCGTCGCAGCTAAACAAATCACCAAGCTGTAGAACAACAAAACGCCACAAACGATGTAAACCGCGTACAACACCAAGAGCGAAACACTCCACTCCCAAACTGGATCCTGACGCTGACCTAACCGAACCAAAGCATAAACAAGGATCAAAAGCCCCGCCACAAAGTTGCTCAACGAAGCCCACTCCACTCGCCGAAACGAAATGAGAAATTGCGTGTCGATCGGTTTGAGCAACGCGTAATCCAACCCACCCGTTCGAATCAACTCACTAAACTCCTGCGCATTGGGCATCATCAACGCTTGGACGATCGAATTAATGATCCAAGTCGTCGCAAGAAAAACATAAAACTCGTCCCGCCCCCAACCTGTCGCTGCTCCAATACTGCGAACGTGATGGAATATAAGCAAGTAAAACCCTAGATTCATCAACAACCAAGCCAAACTCGAAACACAATCCAGCAGAAAGTTTCCCCGGAAAGTCATATCTCGAATCAAACTGTTCCGCGCAAACCCAACAAACACAGAGAAATATCGCATCCAGGATCCGCTCTGGGCTCCTTGAGCTCGTGCCGTCAGTTCAGTCTCCGAACGCAAACATTCCACCAAATCGACATGCTTCTTGCTCATAGTCGCCCTTGTTCACTCCAAAGCTGTGCGAGCACAATTCCGTGTTCGACCGCCTGTTGCATCTCGTCGAGACACGCAAACTCCCTCGTCGAGTGAATATTGTACTGACCCACCGATAGGTTCGGTGTGGGAAGCCCCAAATGCGACATCAGCGATCCATCACTACCCCCACGGATCGCGTCCCGCTTGCACTCTCGCCCCAGCCTTGCAAAAGCTCTCTCCGCTAAATCCGCCGCCAACGGAAACTCTTCGAGCTTGTCCCCCAAATTCCTGTATTGTTCAACAATTTCAACGGAAACGCTCAAACGAGGTTCCTTCTGAACAAACTCCCGCGCAAGCCCCCTGAGATACTCGGCGTATTCCTCCAACTTGGCCGTTTCGAAATCTCGCAGCAATATCTGAACCGTGGCCTCCGAAACCGACGCGCTCAGCACGTAAGGATGAAGAAACCCCTCGCGCAATGATGTCGACTCGGGAGAGAGACTCTCCGTTGGCAAACTTGCGATAAAACGACAAGCCGCTCGCAAGGCGTTGACCATCTTTCCCTTTCCAACAGACGGATGCGTGTTAATCCCCCGAAAACTCACCGTTGCTAAATCAGCAGAGAATGTCTCGACATCGATCGTACCCGATGCCCCGCCATCCAACGTGTATCCGGCTATCGACCCAGCCTTCGCAAAGTCAAAGTAGCGAGTCCCTCGCCCTATCTCTTCGTCACAAGTAAACAGCAACCGAATTGGACCATGAGGTAAATGCGGATGCTCCATCAAGGTATTGGCAATTTCCATAATAGCCGCAACACCCGCCTTATCGTCCGCACCCAACAACGTCCTGCCATCCGTTGTCACAATCGTCTTACCCACCAACCGCTTCAACTCTGGAGTTTCCTCCACACGAATGACATCGCCGTTCAATAGCGGAATGTCCCCGCCTTCGTACCGATCGATGACTTGTGGTTTGCAATGATCCCCCGGTGCCTCAGGCGAGGTATCCAAGTGCGCATTGAATAAAATCGTCGGAACCGGCCCATCTACCGTTGCCGGCACCGTCCCCCACACTAATCCATAAGCATCTTGCTCAGCATCCTGGATTCCCATCTCCTTGAGCTGCTTGACCAGAATTTCCCCCAGAAGCCATTGCCCACGGCTACTGGGGTAATCCTGCGTATTGGGATCGGCAGTTGTTCCTATCCGCGCGTATTGCAAAAAACGATCGAGCAGACGTTGACGTTGCACTTGCATGACTGAAATCTGTAATTCGCTGAAGTCTCTATTCTTGAAAACCGCTACTTCTCAGACCACGAGAACAAGGAATTACCCCAGAAGAAAGCTAGGCTAAACCAACTACGTGCTCTCCGAGGCTATCCGCTCAGTCTAACGGATATTCAAACCCGATGCGCAATTTCCATCGCAATGGGACGTACACCGCTTGCTTTTCCAGATTTTGGAATGAACTGGATTTTCCATGAACTGACCGTTTCAAAGGGTTAGCTCTTCCGTTCGGCTAGCCTTTTCGACTCGGCCAGACGGCATCCAAGACTTTGCCGACCGAATCCGAACGGTTTAATACGTAAAAATGCACGCCAGGAATTCCATGACGCAAAAGATCCGAAAGTTGCTCCGTCGCAAATTCAATCCCTACCTGCCCCTGCCAAGCTTCATCGTCATGCTGTGATAACCTCGCAAGCAAAGACTCAGGCAACTTAGCCTTGCACAACTGGGTAAACCGCAAAATCCCCTTGAGATTGAGAATCGGCAGAATCCCCGGAACGATCGGAATTCCAATCCCAGCTTGTTCGCATCGATCCACGAACCGATAAAAATCGTCGTTATCGTAAAACAACTGGGTCACAATGATGTCTGCCCCCGAATCCACCTTGCGCTTCAAATTCTCCAAGTCCACCTCTGCCGACGGGGCTTCTTGGTGAACTTCTGGGTAACCCGCAACGGCAATCCCAAGCTGTGGATACTTGGACTTGATAAGCGAAACCAATTCGTTTGCATAACGAAGCCCCCCTTCCGTTTGCTGAAACTCCAACTGCCCCTTCGGTGGATCCCCCCGAAGTGCAACAATGTAGTCAGTTCCCAACGAAGTGACTTTGTCGAGATACCCACACAATTGCTCAACCGTTGAGCCAACACACGTCAAATGACTGGCAACCCTCTGCCCAAACCGAGTCTTCAACGCTTCGATGATTTGAATCGTGCGATCCCTCGTCGATCCGCCCGCCCCGTAGGTGCAAGTAAAAAAATCGGGCTGAAATTTCTTCAAATCCTCGATTGTCACAAGCAAAGCCTCAAAAGCTTCGTCCGTTTTCGTCGGAAAGACCTCAAAAGAAAGCCCTAAACGGTCCTTGCCGAAGAATTCGTTCAACCTCATAACCATCGTTCCGATAAGATGCTAAATCCAAAGCCCCAAAACTCTTTTTGATCAGGCAACCGTGCCCCCGGAGCTCCGTGAAATTCGGCCCATTAAAATACCTTCCGCTTGATCATCTTGGAATGCTCTTTCAGAATCTAGCGTCGATTTTGATGACTTTCCACACCCGAAAAACTCCGCAACGTTCTCCTATCACCAAGCACTCAGAAAGCCTAAGAACATGACCGCAAAACCACTCGAAGGAAAACGTGTACTGGCCTTTGTTGGAGATATTTACGAAGATCTCGAACTCTGGTACCCCAAACTCAGACTCGTAGAGGCCGGTGCGGAAGTCATAATCGCTGGGGAAGAAGCCGGGAAAATCTACTCCGGCAAAAATGGCTATCCCTGCGTATCCGACGCTGCAATCGCTCACATGCGATCCGAAGACTTCCACGCTGTCTTGCTACCCGGAGGATTCATGCCCGATCGCTTGCGACGACTTCCCAAAGTCAAACAACTGATCGCAGAGTTTTCCAACGATAAAAAATGCGTAGCAGCAATCTGCCACGGAGGTTGGTTGGCAATCTCCGCAGGTGTCTATCGCGGCGTACAAGTCACCGGATCCCCCGGGATCAAAGACGATCTCGAAAATGCAGGGGCCATTTGGATCGACTCGCCGGTTGTTGTTGATCGACATTTCGTCTCAAGCCGCAAACCCGATGACCTCCCCTGGTTTGTCCCTGCGATGATCGAAGTGATGCAAAACCAATCCACCCCCCCTGCGTGAAACATGCGAAAAAACATCCATTTTTTGCATCTAAGCGATACTCACTGGGCCTTCGAACCCATCGGCGAGGGCATCGATTCGAAAAACCGTTACGAAGCACTCCGCAACTGGATTCGCAATTGCAACGCCCCGGTCGATTTCATCGTTCATACCGGTGACCTGGTGCATCGCGGACAAATCGAATCAGATACCGGCCTCTCGACCCGAAAAGCCTGGGAACTTACTCAAACCTTAGGACTCCCTCTCTTTCCTGTAACTGGAAATCACGACAACCGCCCCGCACTTGCAGATTGCTTTTGGAAAAACATCTCCTCCTTCCCTAACTTCAACACGCAACCTCTACTCCAAAACTCTCCCGCCTCGTCCTCTAAAATTGCTTACTACTTCTCCATCCACGACGAAGACTTCGTCGTCCTCGACGCACGCGATACCCAACAAATCGACCCCCAAGGCCATTTGGATCCACAACAACTCGATTCCCTCATAAGCTTACTTCAACATGGGAATCGCAAACTCACCCTCTTTATGCACTACCCACCCGTGGTAATGGATTGCGAATGGATCGATCGAACCATGACCATTCAAAACGGCATGGAACTACATCGAAACCTTGTCCCCTTCCGCGATCGAATTCGCGCTGTCTTCTTTGGACATATTCACCGCCCAACCTCCGCCTTCGTCGACGGAATTCTCTACGCATCCTGCGGAAGCTCCGCTATGCACTTTCCGAACCTTCCAAATGATTCTTCCGTCGAATTTCAACGTGACCCCGTCGCCTTTGCTAACTATGTTACCATCAGCGAAAACGCTGTGTGGATCAAACCGCAATGGGTAAGCACTCCATGAATTCTGCCAGCTTCAATATACCCTGAGCAACAAGCAGCAAAAAATATCGTTACAGCGAATGGATCCAGCGATGCAACAGGAACAAACGAGTCGACTACCTAGCGATCCTGCCACTGTCACTTGGTGGGAATCGTGTAAAGCTTGGGCGCAACTCGTTCGCATCCCGAACACATTTACAAGTAGCGCGGACGTTCTTGCAGGCATGTGCATCGGAGGCCTCAATACCCATTCCTTTCTCCAATATCCGCTCGCAGGAGCCATCGCAGCATTAGGCTCCATCGCATTGTACTGGGGAGGAATGGCTCTAAATGATGTGATGGATCTGAACGAAGACCGCGCAAACAACCGCCCCGGACCAATCGTCCGAGGTGCACTCACGCTCCGCCAAGCTCAAATCGCTACAGGAATACTTTTCTTCGCGGGAATCCTTCTCGCCTCCCTCGCAGGCTGGCTCGTTCAAGGCCAATGGCAAACAGCCTTCGTCGTCGCAATCGCACTCGTGTTAGCTATCTTTGGCTATGACGCATGGTTCAAAACCACCCCAATTGCTCCTATGCTCATGGGGGCCTGCCGCTCCTTGAATCTCTTTCTAGGCGTTGCGATCGCTCGCACGGAAACTCTCTCTTCACTTCCTACGGATGCCTGGGGAATCCCAGTCGCATTTGGTCTCTATGTGATGGGCTTTACAATCGCTGCAAGAAAGGAATTTCTCAGCGAACAGTCGCGCACGCGCTTAGCGATTGGTTGGGCCGTTAGCGCACTGGGAATCGCTTCTATTTCTGCATTGCTGTGGTATTACCCAACGCCATCCTTGCAGCGACTGATCTCTCTGCGAGGACCTTGGTCGCGATGGTTCTTCCCCGCTCTATTCTGGATCTTGGCTCTACCCGTTGCCAGACGCGCTTGGGTCGCGTATCAATCCCTCAAAGGCCCCGACCTCGGAGCCGCAATTCGTCAAGCGATCCTGCAAATTCTTTTTATCGACGCGGTGATCGCTCTGGTCTATGCAGGCTCCTTCGCCGGACTCCTTATCGCCTCCCTTGTAATCCCAACTCTCTTCCTCAGTCGCACCTTCCGCTCTACCTAATCGGTACACCCGGGCTCGGATCATGAAAATCCCCCTACATGTAAAAACCGAACTACTGCCGATCCTGCAATTCAGCCTCACCTGGATCTTGCTCTGGTCTGCTACACCTCGCGTCCTTCATGCACAAGAAAACCCGCTCGATTTTTTTGAGTCCCAAATTCGCCCCGCTCTCCATGCACACTGCCTGGAATGCCACCATCAAGGCAAAGCCAGCGGTGGCTTGTACCTAGATGCGAGGAATGGCTGGGAAAAAGGAGGTGACTCCGGCCCTGCAATCGTAAAAGGCAAACCGCTAGAAAGCCTTCTCTATCGCTCGATCGCACACATCGAACCCGGATTGGAAATGCCGTCGAAGTCCCCCAAAGTACCCGACGCAGTGCTACAAGCATTTAAGACTTGGATTGAAAACGGTGCCTCAGATCCCCGAGATACCCCCGAACCGTTCGATCCAACTCAGGTCGCGGACTGGGAAACACTCTCCGCGCAACGAGCCACCTGGTGGGCTTGGCAACCACCCCATTATCAACCGCCACCCACCCTCGACAACTCTCCTGGTCCAACCATCGGCGAGCCAAACCCGACAATCCAACCTTCGACGAATCCATCGATCGATGATTGGATCGATCATAAACTCTCCGCTCTTAAGATCGAACCATCTCCGCAAGCCGATCCGGCGACACTTGTCCGTCGTCTTAGTTTCACTCTGCGCGGACTACCACCCTCCATCGAAGAACTGCAAACATGGGTTCCGAGACTGTCGGACTCAACGACCGAAACACAAGCATGGCAGGACCTCGTTAACCAAATGCTCGCCTCGCGAGAATACGCTGAACATTGGGCTCGCCACTGGCTAGACATCGTTCGCTACGCTGAAACGCATGGCTCTGAAGACGATGCTTACCTACCCTTTGCTTATCGATATCGCGATTACATGATCCGCGCATTTGAATCGGACTTACCCATCGATCGCTTGATCCAAGAACACCTCGCAGGAGACTTGATCGCGCCACGCCTAAACCCACATCAAAAGTGGAACGAAAGCCTCATCGGTTTGTCCTTCCTCCGACTCGTCGAATTCAACCAAACACCCGTCGATGTCAAACGCGAAGAAATCGCAGTCATCGATAGCCAAATCGATACGATCGGAAAGGCATTCCAAGCTCTGACCATCTCCTGTGCCCGATGCCACGACCACAAGTTCGATCCTATCTCCGACGAAGATTACTATGCCCTCTACGGAATTCTAAGCAGTACCCGCACCGCGATGCGTGTGCTTGAAGACCCAGCCTCCATTCAATCGTTGCTCAGCGATTTGAAGTCACAGCAGCACCCGCTCGGACAAAAGTTCCTGCGTGAAATGAAATCCCAGATAAGCCAATGGCGCGAACAAATCTCAACCGCGTCACATTGGGTCCGCCAACATGCAATGGAAGGCACCAAATGGGAAGATCGAAAATGGGAAGAAATCCAATCGATTCTGCCCGATGATCCATGGACAAAACGCTTAGCCCTCTGGGCGCATCGCCCGAAAAAAGCTCCAACGGAACTCCTGCTCAAACTCCTGCTAGCAGATGAAAACAACCTCAAGGAAACCGTTACCAGACTTGCTGAATCACATGCTAACGATTCTCGCTCTTGGAACACCTGGAACCAAGAACTACTCGAGAATCGAACTCCAACCCAAGCAGCAAATCAAGAGAACATTTCATCAACGAAGCTCCTTTTTGATCTTAGAAACCTATCGACACGTCCAAACCCAACCCCCTACCCTTCCCCTTCCTTCGACGGTTGGAGGGTTACTGGCTTCGGGCTCCCTGAATTCCCAAGCAATTCACTAGGATCTCCCCCCAATGCTCTGTCCCCAACCCAATGGTGCGTCTCTACGAAAAATCCCCAAATCCTCTTAGGCATCGCCGAAGCCGGATACCATAGCAACCTCTATACCGACCGCGCTGCAGGCACGTTGCGGTCCCCTGATTTTATCGTTGACTCAGATGCTATATCCCTTCGCTGCCAAGGATCCGGAAATGCACGCGCGCGACTGGTCATCGAGAACTTCCAAGGTGACTCCTTGTTATTCTCAACCCTCAATCCAACCCTCTCCTCTGCAGATCCTACCTGGTACACCTTACACATTCGACCGCAATGGAAAGGTCTACGAGCACATCTCGAAGTAATGACCGCAAATGCAAAACCCTACGTGGGAATCATCAAAGACCCCTCCGACCTAGAAAATCCGTCAACACACTCAAGCTTTGCACTGAGTATGGTCGTAACTCACCGCTCAGGTGCCCCACTGCCCTCCCCTCCCCCAACGCCAGATCACTGGCTCGAATCCCCAAACGTAACCCATGACCCCATCGACTCTATGATCCGTAGCCTCGAAGCCTCCCTCGATCGATTGATCGCAGACCAAGCTACCGACGAAGATGTCCGATGGGTCAACCGCTGGATTCTCTCAGGAGCATTTTCATTCAATGAAACCACCCTTGAGAAACTGCAAGCGATGATCAAACTCTACCAGCAATCGGATTCTAACTTTCCAGCTCTAACCTGGATTCCAGGCGTCGTCGAAGATCATCTCGCTCTCGATCACCCCTGGTTGCAACGTGGTGATCACCATCAACCCGGTCATCTAGAACCACGTCGGTATTTGAATGTCCTTAAATCGCAGCCAACGAAATACCAAGGAACATCGAGCGGACGACTTCAACTCGCTCTCGAAATCACTGCCCCAGAGAATCCGCTTACTGCACGCGTCATGGTAAACCGGATCTGGTACTGGCTACACGGAGAAGGAATTGTTCCAACCGTCGACAATTTCGGACGCATGGGAGAACCACCTACCCATCCGGAACTTCTCGATGCACTCGCACTCGAATTCCTCGCAAAAGGTTGGTCAACAAAAGAAATGATCAAAACGATCGTATCAACCAAAACGTGGAAACGATCAAGCATCCCCACGCAAACCTCCCAAAGCATCGATCCGAACAACCGCTTCCTAGCCCACGCAAACTTGCGGCGTCTTGAAGCGGAATCCATCCGAGATAGCATGCTCTGCATCACTGGAAAACTCAAACGTCCCGACAGTGGACTCGGAACCAAGAACTTCTATAAGACAGTAATGGAACCCAATAAACAAGCACCATCCGGGCCTCTGCTCGGCGAGTTTCGTCGTTCGATTTATCTCGAAATTCGCCGTAACTTCCCCGATGATTTCTTGGTCACCTTCGACCAACCTCGCCCCGCTGCTACCGTTGGAAAACGACATGTCTCCAATGGTCCAATCCAAAGCCTCGCGCTCCTCAACGACCCAATGGTCTTTTCAATCGCTCAATTATGGGCTGAGCGTATGCTGGCACTGGAAACCGATCCCAAACAACGCATCCACTCGATGTTCAATACGTGGCTCAGCCGCCCCGCTACCGACGAAGAAATTGACGCCGGAATCGCGTTGCTCAACAACTCGTCAGCACCACCAGACTCGCAACAAGCCTGGACTATCTACGCCTTGGCACTGCTCAATCTTAAGGAAGGTCTCTACATACGATGATTTTCACAAGCAATCACAACGATAACGTACGACTTTTACAACGTCGGCAGTGGTTGCAAAGTTCCGGTATCGGTCTCGGATGGTTAGCCTGCCTTCCAATGCTAGCCCAAGACTCCTTGATCCGACACAACGGACTGCATCATCCTCCCACTGCTGATCGTGTACTGTTTCTTTTCCAAGACGGTGGACCTTCACAAGTCGATACGTTTGACCCGAAACCAGAATTGCAAAAATATCACGATAAACCATTTCCCGCTTCAATCGATGCGACCCAGTTCGACCAAAACGGAAAGTGCTTCGCGAGCCCTTTTCGATTCGATAAACACGGCCAATCGGGATTGGAAATCAGCGAACTATTCCCTCACCTCTCCAAACACGCGGATGACCTATGTGTCATCCGCTCCATGAAAAGCCAATTCGCTGAGCACTCACAAGCTTGCATGTTTCTACATTCGGGCTTCCCCGCTCAAGGTAGACCGTCCATGGGGGCTTGGCTCGGCTATGGACTCGGAAGCATCAATGAAGAACTTCCCACCTATGTCGTCGTTCACGGAGGATTGCTCCCCATCGGCGGCCCAGAGAACTTCTCAAGTGCCTTTCTACCAGCCATTCACTCGGGAACCATCTTTGACTCCTTCAGCGGAGGCGAAGTGGTTCGAAACATCGCCCCAAAAATGGAACGTACATCCCAAAAAGCGATGCTGGACTTCCTCGCTCGAGAAGACTCTCGATTTCTGCAACAACACCCCCAAGCAAGCCGTGAACATCAAGTAATCGACTCGGCAATCCGCAACTATGAAACTGCAGCAAAGATGCAACTATCCGTACCAGATCTGGCAAATTACGCAGAGGAATCCGAAGCAACTCTCTCGCGTTATGGAGTCGATTCCAAAGATCCTCCGACCGCACAATACGCCAAAGAATGCTTACTCGCACGACGTTTGCTCGAACGTGGCGTTCGCTACGTCGAAGTCACGGGAGTCAAGGGGATCCGCTTCATCGCCCCTTGGGATGATCACGAAAATCTTGAAGCCGGACATCGGCGCAACGCTTCCGTCGTCGATCAACCAATCTCTGCACTCCTCTCAGACCTAAAAGAGCGTGGTCTGCTCGAACGAACTCTCGTCGTCTTCGCCGGTGAGTTCGGAAGAACGCCCTTCGCTCAAGGAGGCAAAGGACGCGATCACAATCCCCAAGGCTTTAGCATCTGGATGGCCGGCGGAGGTATCCAAGGTGGTTTAGCCTACGGGGCAACCGACCCTTTCGGCTACCGCGCTGCAGAAAATGTCATGACCATCCACGACCTACATGCCACTATTCTCCATACACTCGGAATCGATCACGAACGACTGACCTATCGCTGGGGCGGCCGCGATTATCGTTTGACCGATGTCCACGGACAGGTCCCCCATGAACTGCTCAAAAATGTTTAGTCATCGCCACTCTAGTAAATGGTGAGATCGCAACTCCTAGCGGGCTGTCCAACCCCCATCCACCACGATCATACTCCCAGTCGTAAAGCTGCTCGCAGGACTACTAAGAAAAATCGCAGCACCTTGTATCTCTCGCAACTCACCCCAACGGTTGATCGCAGTCGCACCGACAATGTTGGTTTTCGCATCCGCCGTTTGCGATATCGGTATGTTCATTTCCGTTAGAAATGGTCCCGGACAAATCGCATTGCAGTTGATGTTCCAAGGAGCAAATTCCAATGCCATCGCTCGTGTCAATTGAACAATCGCACCCTTGCTCGATGTGTAAGGAGTGCGATTCGCTAACCCAACTAGCCCCAGCGTACTCGCCACGTTGATTATTCGCCCATACCGCTGCTCCTTCATCGTCGGAATCAACGCACGTGTAACCAACCATGGACCCTCGACGTTGGTTCGCATCACTCGCTGAAAATCTTCGTAACTCAATTCATCAATCGGCCCGCGAATATTTATCCCTGCATTGTTCACGAGAATCGAAGGAACACCACATCTCCCAAGACAATACTCCCGCAACGCATCGACCTGATCAACATCCGTAACGTCCGCCTGAAACCCCTCCGCCTTCACCCCAAAGTTCTCCCGAATCAACTTGGCTTTCTCTTGCACTTCATCCGCGTGCCGACTGACAAGCAATAAATTCGCCCCGGCACTAGCAAGCCCACCGGCAATCGCCCATCCAAGCCCCTTGCTACCTCCCGTAACAACTCCCCACTGACCAGGAATCTTAAACTGTTCGATACCTGGAAGCTCTTCACGCAAATTGGACATGGTAGTTGATCCTTTACACACCTCGATTACTTGGACTTCCTGAACAGCCTATCGCCTACTCAAGAAAAAATGACTCATTACCCCGATCGTTCTCTACCTTCTCATGGACGGTCGATGCCATAAACCAAATCAACGAAATGCGACTTGTATTCACCACTCCATGGCATCCTAAAAACCCCAACTGTTGTCGGTCGGCTCCACAGGACAACGCATCGCTTGGCCAGCAGCGAGGATTTCATGAACAGCCCAAGGTAGATCATTACCCGGCAGTAAATATCTAGGCCCCGCGATCGATTCTAGCAATTCTCCATCAATTTGCCCCGACTGCCGAGCAGCAGGTTGCAACCCAAGCATCACAGCCCAAGGAGCAGAGTAATCCTCCCACTGGACACTCTCTGGATCAGGTGTTTTCACACACGCAATTCGAAGATCCACGCGCCGCCTGCCAAGCTGATTGCATTCCGCCCCGCTGGTCTTCATTGCCAAGATCCAATCCCATGGATGCGTTGTCGTCGTAAGCGTGAAGTGATTGTTCCAGTCTTGCCCTAATGCATCAAACGTTGTTTGCAATCCTTCCTGTACGGAAAGTAAGTTGCAGCCGATCGCAATCGATGGTGCAGAACCAGTCGAGGTTAGATGATCCAAATGATCCGCTAACTGACGAATCGACCATCGAGACACCGGATCGATGAACTCCGATGCAATTTCTAAAGCTGGTTGTAGCACGAACGACCGCATGCACATGCGAGGATGCGGAATCTTCAAATGCGGTGTCCAAAGCCGAACGGAATCATGCAGGATCAAATCAATATCGATGCGACGTGATTCCCACCGCTGATTCCGCTGCCGACCTAAATCCGTTTCGATCCTTTGGATCACGTTCCACACATCCCACAAACTCCGCGAGTGATCCACCCGAACCATCGCATTCAGAAACTCTCCCTGACCAGTCGGACCTCCAACCGCAGGAGTGCGAAACATACGACTAAAGGTCACCGATGAATCTTCAAAAGCCTCGCGTAGAAGACGCCCCGCCGATCTCATCGTCTCGAGCACGTTTCCAAGATTCGCACCGAGACTAATTAATGAACTCGGCATAAAGGTACGCTAGCCTCTCATCACGACATCATCGACGCAGAAAACGGTTACTAGGCAAAGCGTAAATCGAGACGATTTCTTTGGCAACCACCGAGATTATTTCGCAACCTCAAGGTTGTCCACGTACCAATGCACCTCCGGTTTCGAATCGTATCTTCCAGCGTCCTTTCGAGCATAAACGAAATAACTAGGAGGATTCGTCTGCCCGTCGTCGCGATACTTCAGCTTGTACGTGTATCCGACCGTCCCCAACGATTCCCCATCCAACGAAACAAACGTCCACTTCGCCGGACTACGCCTATTCTGAATCTCCACGTGCGCCGTGTCGGTCGCAAGCCTTTTCTTCGCCCGCTGCAACTCAGTCTCTGGCTGAACAAAAGAAGGTGGTTTATCCCCCTCAAATTGGAACCCCACCAAGTAAAAAACTGCGTCGAGATCTTTCTTCGATAAAGACTCAAGATACTGCTCTGCCACCTGACGCGCTTGAACCAACTCGTAGTCCGTGTGGAAATAACGAAGGAACAGCCCCCAAGAAAGAACGGTTACCCCCACCACCACCGCCAATACCCCTAAAACCCGCGAAAGAAAACTCAAATGAAACCGCTCTGAAAAAAGGAGAGCATACCCCCCAAAAAGGCTACCCAAGATTGCTAACGGTAATGTCTGGACGTACGCAAGCGAAAAAATGCCGACCAGGGACATAAGCAACCCGACCAAGGCAATCGCCGAAAAGGATGAAGAATCCGCCCCTTCGTCCGTCTCGGAGGAAAACTGAGGTTCGGCTGATTTCATGAAGACACTCTCTTTGAGTAATTATTGCACTACGCGTAAATACGGATCGTTTGACTGATTCTGGCACGGAAGTGATGTTTCGAATGCCAGGAAGCCTGAATCGACCATAATACCCGGAACCATGCGAATTCGGGATCCCGTCGAAAAACCGAATCCTCCTCAATCATTGTCGCTTTGTACGAACGGATCACCCAGACGGTTCGATTCCCACCCCGACCACTACAGAATCCAGGAATACCGGATTCCGTCAGCATCTTCATTTCGCCCCACCCGCCTCTGTGCCTTTTCCGTCGCCTTCTCCCGGATTTCCCTTGTTCGGTTTCCCACGACCGGACCTCTCCAACGCTTGCTTGAGCAAGAACTCGATTTGAGAATTCACACTGCGAAAATCATCGTCGGCCCATCGACGCAGTGCCTCAAGCATCTCCGGTTGCAAACGAAGTAGGAAGGACTCTCTTTTGGACACTTCGTCCCTCACCTTTTCTCTCGACTTGAGAACCGAAACGGTAAATTACTAACTAGCCGTTATAGAGCGTTCCCGTGTTGACCACGGGCTGTGCATGCCGGTCACTACAAAGCACAACAAGCAAATTGGACACCATCGCCGCTCGTCGCTCATCGTCGAGCTCCACAATCTTGTCCCGACTTAAATGCTCAAGTGCTTGCTGTACCATCCCCACCGCACCCTCAACAATCTTGGCCCTCGCTGCGACCACAGCACTGGCTTGCTGGCGTTGCAACATCGCCGCAGCAATCTCAGGGGCATAGGCCAAATGACTGATACGGGCCTCGATCACTTGCACCCCAGCCTTTTCCAAACGCTCCTGAATGTCATGCTTGAGCTGCTCGCTGATCTCCTCCGTCGCGCCCCGCAACGAAACCTCGTGATCCTCACTATCGTAAGGGTGCCGTGACGCAAGGCTTCTCAATGCCGCTTCACTCTGAACCCCAACAAAATCCTCGTAATCATCCACCTCAAACATCGCTTCCGCTGTATTGACCACCCTCCATACAACCACCGCAGAAATCTCAATCGGATTGCCGTCGCGATCATTGACCTTCGATGGCCTACCATGCGTCCGCGATTTCGCTTGGACAACCACCCCCGCCTCGTTCTTCTTCTCTGCAACATTCGTCGAGCCCGTTTCGAAATTCCGAACCCTCAGTGAGATCTTCTTCTTGGAAAAGAACGGATTCACCCAGAAAAAACCCGATTCACTCACCGTACCCTTGTAATCGCCAAAGAGCAAAAGCACGCGAGCATCGTTGGGCTGAACCGCCATAAATCCAAACAAAGCGATAAACGCACAAATTCCAGCCACCACGGAAACCAGCACCACCGGCCCAGCAGCAACAAGCCCTCCCGCAACCGCAAGAATTGCCACTACCGGTGCTGCGAACAGTGTTCCAAGCACCAATACCAAAACAGGCCAACCACTCCCCGCACGGTACGGCTTTTCGAAGACTTCCTCCTGCCGTGGAGCTGTTAACGACGCATTTGGAATGTTGCTCATAAGAATTTCCCCCCCCAAAAAAACCGAAAAGAAACGGACTGAGACTTCGAGCCAGGATGCCCATACACAGCCCCGGAACAAGCATAGCAAAATGATATCACTTTGCTATAACCACTAAAACCTTTGGCGGAAAACTTCGCCCACTCGGGCGCGGGGTGATGCAATTTTTTCAGAATTGCTGACAATCCAGTTGCCAGCAAAACGAAAACGCCCCTCAACCAAACACAACCTTAGCAATCTTGCCCCACCAGGGAGAATTGGCAGCCTTCAGTGAAACACTCGGACTATCTCAAAAATTTGGTCATCATGGCCTCTGCCGACGGATCCCTGACCGAACGCGAAATCGCTTGGCTCATCGATCGATGCGCTGAACTCGGACTCGGCGAAGCCGATCTCGGCGAGGCGATGGAATTTGCCATCAGCGACGAAGCCACCCTGAAACTACCAAAAGATCGCACCGAGCAAATGAAGCTACTCGGTGACTTGATCCGAATCATGGCCGCAGATGGCGAACTCGACGAAATCGAAAAAAGACTCTTCGCCCTTGCCGCAGCCAAAATGAACGTGAACCAAAAA
>JBIJCS010000641.1:0-2529 GCA_044344575.1 Pirellula sp.
CGAGGAAGTGAAATTACTTTCCAATCGTCGACGTCGCACGGAAGGCGACCAGTTGCAATCGCCGTTGGAAACCTACCTCCGCGAAATCAACGAAACCAAGCTGCTTACAGCAGAAGAAGAACAGAGTTTGGCCCGTCGCGTCGGTAATGGGGACGCCGAAGCCCGCGACCGAATGGTTCGAGCCAACCTGCGACTCGTTGTTAACATCTCACGCAGCTATATTGGAAAAGGCCTCGCACTTCAAGACCTGATCGAAGAAGGAAACCTTGGGCTACTACGCGCTGTCGAAGGATTCGACCCGGAAATGGGGACCAGGTTTAGTACCTACGCTAGCTACTGGATCAAGCAGTCGATCAAACGAGCACTCATCAACTCTTCGAAAACCATCCGAATTCCGGCCTACATGGTCGAATTACTGAGCAAGTGGCGGCGGGCAACGGCGAGGCTCTCCGATGAACTAGGACGCACGCCCACCCAAGAAGAAACAGCACGGTTGCTCGGACTACCGAAAAAGAAGCTTCCTATCATCAAAAAGGCGATACAAATCTACAATGCCTCGCCCCAGAACGAGCAGAGCGAAGCCGGCTGGTCACTCGGCGAGATGGTGATGGACGAACGACTGAAAAGTCCTGACGAAGAACTTCTTGACCATGATGTCATGAAGACTGCTCTCGAACTGCTCGATACACTCGACGCCCGAGAAGCAACCATCTTAAAACTTCGTTTCGGATTGGATAACAACTCCCCTCACACCCTCAAAGAAATCGGCCTGGAATTGGGCCTAACTCGCGAACGGGTAAGACAGATTGAAAACGAAGCCCTGCAGCGATTGCACAACGCCCTTCGCGATCCCAAGGAACGTTTCTCAGGCGACTGATTTTCCGAACACGAGGACCATACTGCATCCACCCGCGCTCTCGGTGCAACACTTGAGAAAATCCGAACAATTTCATAATTTTCGAGCGGTTTTATCCGTGGACTTTGCACCCGTCACCTGTATACGATTGCCGTGACCTTAGTGAGCTAGGTCGCCCAAGCGGCACAGCGGTAACCAAGCACCGAACGTCGCTTGACTGGCCCTTTGCTCCAAGCGTATAGCTCGTCGAAGCAGGAGGTTTTCATCCAAGGAGGGTGACGATCGCGCAACCGGTTGACCGATACATTCCAACGGTCCAATTCGATTCTGGCGTTCAATCATTCCCTGTACGGTGGCAAACTCTCTGAGCAACGATGGGCAACACGAATTTCAACTGGGGATCGTGGCAAGCTTTTTGGAATGATTCCTTCGTTCAATTGACACTCGGTTTGATCGGTTTGGTGACTGTTAGTTTGATCGCATTGTACGTCTTGTTACGACTGCGTAGGATTAATGCTCACAACCTGCAAATCGAAGAAGAGGTTCGCAAGAATTTCGAAGAAATGCGGACCGAAGGTGACTTGAACGAACAAGAATTCCGAAAGATTGAGGCGTTGCTTTCAAAGCAGCACGCGAGCGAATCCCCAACGGACTCGAAATCGCAGACAAGGCGCTCCGACTGACACCGGGGCAAGCCACCGAAAGAACCGTATTCTTAGGTGGAGAAATGTGTTAGCTACCAAAGATATGGTAGAATTCGGTCTGGGAGGCCGTAACAACTTTCACTGAGTTGCCATAGCGCATCTCAGGGACGTGTACAAAAACCCAAAGCTCGAAACCCGAGGTCACGGATGCCCGGTTTGCTCCGACGCTATTCAGTTTTGCACGAAACTGCAAAGTAAGCTGAGGAACAGACAATCGAGCCCAACCGTGAACCCTTCAAAACGCGGCTTGCTCCGTACGCAACCCTGTTTTGGTCCCTTAGGAGTCGAGAATGTCGTCAGGTAAAGACGTAATGGCCGGAAGACGCAGTACCGGCAATGGTAACACCAAAAAGAACTGCTCGTTTTGTCGCAAAAACTACCGCGATGTCGGCCCACTGGTTGAAGGCCCCGGCGATGTGTACATCTGCGGCGAATGTATCGAACTCTGCTCTTCCATTCTGGAACAAGAACAGAAGCGACGTGGACCGAGCAAAAAGCTCTTCGCGGAAATCCCGACCCCTCGCGAAATCGTCCAACACCTCGATCAATACGTGATCGGCCAAACTCAAACGAAACGCGCTTTGGCTGTCGCGGTGCACAACCACTACAAACGACTGAGCTCCGGCTGGGAAGGTGGTGATATTGAAATTGAAAAATCAAACATACTCTTAGTCGGACCAACCGGAAGCGGCAAAACACTCATGGCCCGAACCCTGGCCAAGATGCTCAATGTCCCCTTCGCCATCGGTGACGCCACCACCCTTACCGAAGCAGGGTATGTCGGCGAAGACGTCGAAAACCTCCTATTGAAATTGCTCCACGCCGCCGATTTCGATATCGAAGCTGCACAGCGAGGAATCCTCTATATCGACGAAATCGATAAAATAGGAAAAACAAGCCAGAATGTATCCATCACCCGGGATGTCTCCGGAGAAGGTGTCCAACAAGCACTCCTCAAGATGCTTGAAG
>JBIJCS010000642.1:0-2527 GCA_044344575.1 Pirellula sp.
TCTGCCCGAGGCCTATCAAGCGATGGCCGTGACACTTCGCTACTGCAACAGGATCACCGAGTCGATCGTCGCCTTAGAAAAAGCCTTGCAGTTGAGACCTGATTTTACGTTGGCGTTGCTGTCGTATGGATCGGTGCTCGCCGAGGCCGGTCGGATCGAGGAGGGGATCGAGGTTTGGCGTCGAAGTCTCCAGATCAATCCACAGCAACCCGATCTCCGAAGCAATATCGTCTACACCCTCTCGATGGTCGATGGGGTAACCCGCGCAGATTTGTGGCGCGAACATCGAGCTTGGGCCGAGCACCATGCACAACAAGCCTCCGAGGAAACTCAACCTGCGAAAGCTCCGACAAACACAGCGGGCGATCGCAAGAAGATACGCATCGGCTACATCTCGCCGGACCTACGACTCCATTCGGTCTGCTATTTTCTCATCCCGCTCCTTGAAAGCCATGACAAAGAGCGATTCGAAATCTTTTGCTACAGCGATGTAAGCAATCCCGATCAAACCACTTCGGAGATTCGACGCCTGAGCGACCAATGGCGCGATGTGCGGGGCAAGCCCACTGCCCAAGTGCATCGACTCATCCAAGAGGATCAAATCGATATTTTGATCGACTTGGCGGGCCATACGATGGGGAATCGAATGGAGCTCTTTGGGCTCAAGCCTGCCGCGATCCAGGCAAGCTGGCTTGGGTATCCTGAAACGACAGGGTTGCCGACGGTGGATTACAAGATCGCTGACCGGATTGTTTATCCTGACAGCGAAGACAGCAAGTATTCCAGCGAGCGGATTTTGCGATTGCCCAATGGGTACCATTGTTACAAGGCACCACCTGGTTGCCCCGATATTTCGGATTTACCGGTCAAGCATAACGGGTACATCACCTTTGGTTCGTTTTCGAGTTTGGCCAAGCTGACACCGGCAACGGTGAGTTTATGGTCGGATGTGTTGAAGCAGGTACCCGACTCGAAGTTACTGCTCAAGGCACGGCAGCTTGCGGATACCACGGTACGCGATCGATACTGTTCGATGTTTGCGGCGTGTGGGATTCCACGATCGCGCCTGAGGTTAGAGGTTGCGATTGCCGAGACCATCGAGCATTTAGGGTTTTACAGAGAGATAGACATCGCGCTCGACACGTATCCGTACAATGGCACGACGACATTGTGTGAGGGTTTATGGATGGGAGTACCGCCGGTGAGTTTGTGCGGTCCGGTCCCTGCATCGCGGGTTGGAGCAAGCCTGCTGCGTTCCTTGAAAATGGACGATTGGGTTGCAGAGACTCCCGAGGAGTTCGTCGCGATCGCAAAGAGCAAGAGTCGGGACATCGACGGACTGGCAACGCTGAGGATGGGCTTACGTGAGCGATTTTCGCAGAGCACATTGGGATCCCCCAAGAGATTTGCCTTGGAGTTCGAATCGGCCCTAGCCGAAGTTTATTGCAGTTTGTAATGGATCTTGCCGTAGGGTGCGTGAAGCGGGCTTTACGCACACCGGCAGAGATGTGCCGCCCTCCGGGCTCAAACCAAATAGCCGTACGCACGGTTCTCCCTCTGACGCCCCACGGCCAATTCACACGCGTCAAAGACCGGGGGAGAAGGGGAGCCAAGATGTTCGATTTGGCATCGTCATTTCAAGTGCTGTGCCAACTATACTTTTTCAGGGACTACCCAAGATTCTTGTGCATAGGATTGCTATCTGGTGGGCGAATAATAGCTTGGTAGATCGGCTGGTAGTCGCAAGACGAACGACGAGTTCCACCTAACGCCTAGGGGTGTCTGATTTTATTACCAGGCACCCCTTTGTTTTACCATCACCTTCGCCACCCCGGCGGCCTTGGCAAAGTCATCTTCGGTAACCAGCAAGTAACTCTGCTGGGCGATCCTTGGCGAGTTGCCAAGCCACGAGCAAACCACATGCAGTGGGAACTCGCGCTGGAGGTTCGTTTACTTTCATCCGGTTGCGACTAAAGAATTCGAAAGTCCGTTATTTCGACAACCATCGCATCAAGATCAATCAAGAAAAATGCGCGTAGTGGTTGCTCGTCGATGTAATACAGACCTTCGGACAAAAACGCGCCTTTATCCACAGGATCATTTTCCAAATGACGTCGAATCTGATCCGCCGCTCGCAGTACCAACAAAGCCGAACCAACGACTTCCGTGATTCTTAATAGTTCCGCTGCGGCGTCCAAGGAAAATTCGACGTCGTAAATCATTTAGCAACACCTTCCATGATCTTCGCAGCCACTTGCGCCCAAGTAAGTCGCTTCCCCTCTTTACTTGCTCGTTCAAGTGCTCGTTGAATGTCCGTTTCTGTTGGAGGCCTGCGGACCACACCAATTGTGTGACCTTGCAAATCGACTAACTCGATCGGCCCCTCGCTTGTTCGGATTCGTTCAGCAATTTCTTCGGTAACGGTCAATTTTGTCATGGATCTACTCCTCTTGGCTTGATTTTATCCTGGTGGTGGCCGAAGGGCTACCGTTCACGTCGATACCATCGCTTTTGTGCGGTTGTTGCA
>JBIJCS010000152.1:0-9424 GCA_044344575.1 Pirellula sp.
AGCGAGTCAAATCTCCAAACTAAATTTAAATTGTCACAAGACCTTTCAGAGGCATTTGCAACGGTCCATTTCTTGATGCAATTGACTGCATTTGCGTAACTGCGGCGAATTGGTGCCATCCACCGAATGATCAAGACGGTGCCACCCAAGGATTTGAATGCGTTTCAAGTGTAATCGCTCTGTGCAAAGAGAGAACGCGGTTACTACGCCGCGCCGGCGTCTCTGGTGAGCCACGATTGACCCACTCTGTAACGCGACAGGAGGGGCGAGTGACTGGCGGTGTGTGGGGAAGATAATCGGCAACGAGGTGCCTCATCCACTGTTCGCCGGCTTGTTGACATACCGAACGATTCTGACCTCTCCATCGAATTGGCATTTGGTCAGTTCTTCTTCGATGATCGATTGTACACGCGATGACTTTCCACCTCCCGATCCGGCACCGATCAGAGGCAGAGCCACCGATGCATAGCCACGGTCTTGGGCAATCGAAATAGCGTTTCGCACTGAGTCACGAATTGAGCGCTCGGATGATCGCCAAAGCATGTTAATGCCTGCGACATGGATGATGGCTTTGAATGGAAGCGTACCGGCTGACGTCTCTACAGCGTGTCCAAGTGGAATTGCGCCCATGCGTCCGAGTTCCCGAAACGGTTGGAGTCCACCACGTTTCTTGATCGCACCAGACACGCCCTGTGGTATCAGCAACCACCACGGAATGATATTTCGATTCCACGCGTTGACGATCGCGTCAACGTCTTGGTCGAGCAAGTCTCCATCAACAATGCTAACGTTCATCCGATGTGGTTTCGATACAGAGGTTTGGGGGGTGCCGACAATCGCATTCCCCCATTCGTGGGTGGCACGAAATTCTGCGAAATTCTGGTGGAAGGATCCACCGAAGGATCAATGGCTAGGGAGCGTAGAGGGGAACTTGATTCTCGCTAAGGAACATAGACCATTTGGATCGAGAATCGAATCCCAGTCTACGTCTCCACGACTCTGCCCGCCAGTACCAAATCGCTTCGACCTTCCTCAGCTGTCCAAAGATCAACCAATACCTCCCAGTGTGTTTCCATCCACTGCGAGACGGATGTCTGCCAAGTATCCTCCGGCAACTCCACCAGAGTACACCCGTAGTCGGCAAAATACCGGCGAATCTGTTCGGCCGTCGCCATTGAAACCGGTTCCACAACTGAAACCTCATGGGTCAGTCCGTAGTCTCCTGCAACAAAACGCTACACAATTTCGCGCAGCATCGGTCGCCACGCACCGGCGATGGGATGCTGGGATTCTGGATCCTTGAGAGCTGGAGGATCGGTATTCGCAGATTCACTCATTCTTTAAATCCTTGGCTTCATAGTCACGGGCAAGCGTCGCGCGTCGCCCAGCTAAATATAGGTATATCAAAATGAATATTTTAGATCCCTCCAATACAACCTATCACGCCCGTGACGAATCCGAAAAACACCATTCTCTCGCGGAAATGTTCCGTAAGATAGATTACCGGGTGGATTTGCCCATGTGGATTTGCTCATACATATATTTATGCAAACCGCCACAACAGAACGGGTAAGATGATCGGGGCGGCGTCTCGCGAAGTTCGTTTGGTTACGATCATTTCGTTTCATCACGAACGATTGTGTGGACCGACCCTCTAACATGAAGTATTGACGATCTAAATTGAAGCACTATTCAAATTTGGTGGTGTTGGGAGGATGCCGGTAAATGGAATTCTCCGTCGTCTATTGGATGGCATGCAGGAGGAGTATCGTTCGACGACTTCGAGGTGCCAGTCTCTTTCTTTCGAGGCAACGGAGGAGCTTTTGCTATCGGCTTTGCTGTGGCCAGTGATAACCAAAGTTGCTTGATATCGATTTGATCTATATCGCGCTCAGCGGTAAGTTCCATTTCAATCAAACCGCCTCTCGATACCACGCAAACGGGAAGTCCACTCCAGTCAAACCATTGTCGTTGGGTCCAAGCAATCGCGTCCAATCGTTTTGGTAGCAGCAAGTCGAGGAGTCAAGAATGGTGCTACCGAAGAATTGGAACGATGCACGCGATTTGTTCTATTTATAAGTAAATCCTAGTTACTAAAAGTGGCTTGGCCTCAGAATTTGAGGCCAAGTAGATGCTCGACGAAATTTCCTAACTACCTCTCCAAAGGTTAGACCTTGGGGATCTCAAACCCAGCCCGTTGCACACGAGCCTGCATCGATGCTGCTATGTCATCTCCTTCGATTCGCTCGGTCGCTGCATTCCAACGCAGCTTCCGCTTGAGCCGTCCCGCGATCGCTGAAAGATGACACAAGTTCATGGTCTGAAGGTGAGAGTATACGTCCGAGACAGGAAGCCCACCTTCTTTGATACATCGGTAGAAATTCGCTTTGTGCCCTTCATGCGGCTTGCCCTTATAGAGAGCTTGCAACTCCGCATCGCCGTAAACATCCTTGTCCCACTGCTCTTCAATCGGCTTGCCTGTGATTCGCTCCCGATTGACGAAAATCCGCCCCTTTGTGCCTTCGATCAACAATCCATTGTCTCCGCGACTTGTTACGTGGATCTCCATGCCATTCGCAAAACGATGGACAATATTGAAATCATGGGAGGTGTTGAACCGATCGTCAACTAACGGATTTCCGTCTTTCATCTCCACTGGATGCGTACAATCACTTCCGTCAACCTCTACAGGACCACTGCCCTGTTCGGTCATGCCAGACGCCCAAAGTGCTATATCGATATGATGTGCCCCCCAATCGGTGAACTTTCCACCCGAGTACTCATACCACCATCGAAAATCATTGTGACACCGCTGCTTAATGTAATCGACTTTAGGAGCTTGGCCCAACCACATATCCCAATTCAAATTCGCTGGCGGAGCAGACTTGGCAAACGGTCCACCCGTGGGAGAGCCATTAATACCACATGTGATCTTCTTGATGTCCCCCAACAACCCTTTGTGTACCATGTTCACGGCCCGCATGAACAGCCGTCGATCCGAACGTTGCTGGGTTCCAATAAAAAACACTAGTTTCGGATTCGCCTTGCATGCAGCACGAATGGCCAAGTTCTCTGCGAGTGTCAATGTCAATGGCTTCTGACAGAACACATGCTTGCCCGCCTGCAGTGCTTCAATCGCAATCTTTGTATGCCAGTGATCCGGAGTGACAATACTGACAACGTCGACGTCCTTGTTATCAAGCACCCGTCGATAGTCCTCGACCGACTCTGCCTTCCCCTTACCGATCTTTTCGTCATTTCTGGCTCGCTCTCGATGGTTCGCATCAACATCGCAAACCGCAATAATGTCTCCAAACCGATTATGATCGTGGGCATCCCCAGTTCCCATCCCACCGAGTCCTATACAACCGACTCGCAACCGATCTTGTGGACCTACCGTTGCAGCTTGGGCACTCGTTTGCCGATATGGATTGATCCCGGGGCTAGCAGCCAAAATCGCTGCTGCACTTGTTGTCTTACCTAAAAACGCACGACGGGAGGACTGTGTCATGGGTAGGGTCCTTTGAAGTAAAAAAAGAATAACTCTCAACTGCCGGTCACCGCAGTCGTCACAGTCGCTGCGGGTTCTATCTCGAGCCTCATCATACCACGCTCCACGCCGGATTGCTTGCGCCATGACCAAAGTCGATCCATCAGCAAGTAAATTACGGGGGTAGTAAACAAGGTAACAAACTGACTTACAATCAAGCCTCCAACGATTGCTATTCCCAGAGGCTGCCGCAATTCAGCTCCATCTCCCCTTCCAATCGCCAATGGAATTCCGCCTAGAATCGCGGCAAGCGTTGTCATCGTAATCGGCCGAAATCGCCGTAAGCAAGCTTCGTGAATCGCTTCCCTGGGCCCCCATCCCCGATCCTTCTGCAACGCAATCGCAAAATCGATCATCATGATCGCATTCTTTTTGACAATCCCTATCAGTAACAGGATCCCAATCATTCCAATTACATTGAAGTCGATCTTGTAGAGAATCAGCGCAAGAATCGCGCCAACACCTGCCGATGGCAACGTCGAGAGGATCGTGATCGGATGAATCAAACTCTCGTAAAGTATCCCCAGCACAATATAAACCGCGATGATCGCCGATAAAATCAGCAACGGTTGATTCGCAAGTGAATCTTGGAACGCCTGAGCGGTACCTTGAAAATTTCCTTGAATACTCGTTGGCATCCCAATCTCATTGCTGACAGATTGAATGATTGGTACCACATCTCCGAGCGCACTACCTGGACTCAAGTTAAACGAAATCGTCGAAGAGGGAAACAACCCAGAATGCGCAACACTCAACGATGTATTGCGCGACTCGATACTATACAAGTCTTGAAGTGGAACTTGCGTGTTATTCTTTGTCCGGATGTAAATGCTTTTCAATGACTCGGGCCCTTGCGCGTACTCGCGATCCAAAGTCATCACGACACGACGCTGCGTTAGTGGCAGATAAATCGTTGAGACCGGTCGCTGGCCGAAAGCGTCATAAAGCGTGTTATCAATCGTTGCGATATCAAGCCCAAGTATCGACGCGAGGTCGCGGTGAATCGTCAATCGAGACAACTGTCCTTTGTCCTGCTGATCCGTGTTCACATCCGTAATCTCAGGGACTTTCTTCAAAGCTGCCATCAGCTTAAGGGTCCATTCGTTGAGCTCTTTTAAGTCCCCACCTCGCAAGGTGTATTGATATTGAGCTCCAGATGGACGCCCACCAATACGAATGTCTTGCACGGCTTGCATGAACAAATTCGCACCGCTGATGCCGCCCGTCTTCTTGCGAATCGACATGAGTATCTCATCGATCGACTGCTTGCGCTCCGAAAGTGGCTTGAGCGTTACAAACATCCGTCCACTATTCGTACCTCCACCACCCGGACCACCACCTCCCGTGGAAACCAATACGCGATCAATACTAGGCTCATCGCTGACCGCTTTCCCAAATCTCTCCACCAAATCCACCATTGCCGAAAACGATGTTCCTTGATCCGCTACGATGTTTCCGACCAACCTTCCCGTATCTTGCTGCGGAAAAAAGCCCTTCGCAACCTTGGTGTACAAGTAAACATTAAATGCGACGATAAATCCAAAAACCACTACCGTCCAACCAGGGTAGTCCAAAACCACATCTAACACTTTTCCATAAGCATGCTCCATCCAATAGCGATTCCTTCGCTCGCTTGGCTTGGATGGCTTGAGCAACACCGCACAAAGCATCGGAGTGGTGGTGAGTGAAATCAGCAACGAAATCAGAATCGCAATCGACAAAGTGACCGCGAATTCTCGGAACAACATCCCCACGATCCCTCGCATCAACAAGATCGGGATAAACACAGCAATCAGCGACAAAGTGATCGATAACACCGTAAAGCCGATTTCCCCAGCCCCCTTCAACGCGGCTTCTTTCGGCTTCATCCCCTTTTCTAAATATCGACTAATGTTCTCCGTGACGACAATCGCATCATCCACTACAAATCCCGTCGAAATCGTTAGGGCCATCAGTGATAAATTGTCTAAACTGTACCCAAGCAGATACATCACCCCAAAAGTGCCAATCAGTGAGACCGGCACAGCAATGGTTGGAACAATGGTGGCTCTCAAATCTCTCAAGAACAAATAGACGACGACAATCACCAGTAGCACGCTGATCAACAGCGTTTTTTGTACTTCTTCAAGCGATGCGCGAATGGTTGTCGAGCGATCCATTCCAATCCCTAACTCGATCGCCGCAGGCAATTGCGCTCGCAGCTGCGGCAGCACAGCTTTGATATTGTCAATCGTCTCGATGATGTTCGCATCCGGTTGCCGAAATACCAGCACACTGATCGACGGCCTTCCATCCGTAATCGCATAGTTCCGAATATCTTCTAAACCGTCCGTTACATTTGCGACATCGCTCAAACGAATCGGTGCGCCATTACGGAATGCAACGATCAATGGACGGTAGTCCTCCGCGGTCATCAATTGATCGGTCGTATTCAATGACCACTGAATTTCACTCTCTTCCAACGTTCCTTTGGGGCGATTTGCGTTAGCCGTACCAATTGCGGCTCTTACATCTTCAAGTCCAACTTGAAGTTGGTTCAAAACTGTTGGGTTGACTTCTACCCGAACCGCAGGATTCGCTCCTCCCGTTGCAAATACTTGTCCCACTCCCTCTATTTGAGACAATTTCTGCTGAACCAGTGTAGACGCCAACTCATACATCTTCGGTTTCGAATAGATGTCGGACACCAAAGTCAGCAACATCACAGGCGAATCTGCTGGGTTCACTTTTCGATAGGAAGGATTGTTTGGCAAGTTCGCAGGCAACTGACTTCGAGCGGCATTGATCGCTGCTTGTACCTCTCTGGCTGCGGCATTCACGTCTCGATCTAATTCAAACTGCAACGTGATGGAGGTCGACCCAAGCGTACTTGTTGAAGTCATTTCCGTCACACCTGCGATGCGGCTTAGACTTCGTTCCAACGGGGTAGCCACTGCCGACGCCATTGTCTCCGGACTCGCACCAGGCAAATTCGCACTGACTGAAATCGTCGGAAACTCAACTTGCGGTAGCGGTGCAACTGGCAGCAGAAAATACCCAATCAGTCCAGAAAGGGTTAATGCAATGGTCAGCAACATCGTTCCGACAGGCCGATGGATAAACGGAGCTGAAAAGTTGGTGCCAGCTCCAATCATACCTTCCCTCCCTGCAAACCAGAGTCCGCGCCTTCGGTTACTTCTTTGCTTCCTTGCTTGAACCGCTTGGGAGTCCAAGCATCAAACCACAAATAGATCACGGGTGTTGTGTATAAAGTCAAAGCTTGGCTCAAGAGTAATCCACCGATAATACATATCCCCAATGGCTGGCGCAATTCCGCCCCAACACCTCCGCTGAATGCCAAGGGAACAGCACCTAGAAGCGCGGCCATCGTTGTCATCAGGATTGGACGCAATCGCAATAAACATGCGTGGAAGATAGCATCCTCGGCCGACAAACCTTGGACCCGCTGCGCTTCGAGTGCAAAGTCAATCATCATGATCGCATTCTTTTTGACGATCCCAATGAGCAAAATGATCCCAATAATCGCAATGATCCCTAGATCGATACGAAAGAATATCAAGGCTAATAACGCTCCGACTCCCGCCGAAGGCAATGTTGAAAGAATCGTCAGTGGATGAACGTAACTTTCGTATAGCACCCCTAATACGATGTAGACGGTTACCAGGGCAGCAAGAATCAGAATGGGTGTCGTTGCCAACGATCGCTGGTATGCTTCTGCAGATCCCTGGAACGCTCCAATCATACTAGCCGGCAATTGCAATTCTCGCGTTGTTTGCTCAACCGCCTCTACCGCTTGCCCCAACGATACGCCTTCGGCCACGTTGAAGGAAACCGTCACAACGGGAAATTGTCCTTGATGATTGATCGATAAGGGCGCATTCTCGTACTGAATCTTGGTAAGCGACTCCAGAGGCGCAGGACGTCCTGTAGTTGTTTTCACGTACATCGCACCGATATCGTTCAATGAATCTCGAAACTCCGGAGCCACTTCGAGAACAACACGGTACTGGTTGAGCTGAGTAAAGATCGTGGAAACTTGTCGCTGACCAAACGCATTGTAGAGAGCGTCATCGATCATCATCGGAGTGACGCCGAGCCGAGCTGCGGTATCCCGATCAATCACTAGCTTAGCCTCCCGTCCTGATACCGATTGATCGCTTGCAACATCTCGGAGTTCTTGCCGTTTCGAAAGTGATTGAACTAAAGGAGGAATCCAAGTTGCAAGTTCTTTAGGATCAGGGCTTTCAATTGCATACTGATACTGAGTCCTCGATACTTTCGATTCCACGGATAGATCTTGGACTGGTTGTAAATACAACTGGATACCGGATACGGACTGTGCTTTCTCTGCTAGCCGATCCATGACTTGCTGAATCGACTCCGCACGTTCATGATGCGGCTTGAGATTGATCTGAATTCGACCATTGTTAGTCGTTAGATTTGTCCCATCAATCCCGATAAAGCTCGCTAAACTCTCGATCGCTGGATCGTTGACAAGCGCTTCATTGAGTTCCGCCTGTCGCTCTTGCATTTTTCGAAACGATGTGTCCTGATCGGCTTCTGTTATCCCTAAAATCACCCCTGTATCTTGGGTGGGAAAAAAACCTTTCGGGATCTGAATATAAAGCACAACAGTCGCGGCTAGAGTCGCCAAGAAGACTAACATGGTGAAAGTTCGGTGACGCAACGTCCAACGCAACGTCTTTTCGTAGAAACTCAAAAGCCACACGAATAACCAGCCTTGTGTCCCGTGGTCGTGCGACGCACCAGCCCCCTTGGGAATCGTTTTGAGCAACAAAGCGCACATCATTGGCGTCAACGTAAGCGAAACCACAGCCGAAACGAAAATCGTAACGCTCAAGGTTACCGCGAATTCACGAAACAGACGCCCAACCACATCCCCCATGAACAACAAGGGAATCAACACCGCAACTAACGAAACACTTAACGAGATGATCGTAAACCCAATCTCAGATGCTCCCTTGAGCGAAGCCGCTAGCGGATCCATTCCCTCTTCAACATAACGCATGATGTTCTCAATCATTACAATCGCATCATCGACCACAAATCCTGTCGATATCGTCAATGCCATCAGCGTTAAGTTATTCAGCGTGTACCCCAGTAAGTACATCACACCAAATGTACCGACAATCGATAAAGGAACCGCAGCACTGGGAATAATCGTCGCTCTGAAACTATGCAGGAACGAATAGATCACCAAGATGACCAAGCCGATCGTAAGCAACAGTTCGTGCTGCACGCTCTCCACCGAAGCTCGAATCGTTGTAGTGCGGTCTGTCAGAACTTCTACATGAATATCCGCCGGTAAAGACTCTTCGAGCTGGGGCAACATCGCTTGGATGCGATCGACTACCTCAATGATGTTCGCGCCAGGTTGACGCTGGATGTTCAACAAGACCGCCGGCGTTGTATCTCGCCAAGCGGCTTGTCGAATGTTCTCCACATCGTCAATGACATTTGCAACTTCTGCCAGCTTGACTGGTGCACCGTTTTTGTATGCGACAATCAACTCCTGAAACTGGTTCGCGGTGAACAATTGATCGTTCGCACCAATGATTACCGACTGCTTCGGCCCGTCAAAACTTCCCTTCGCTTGATTAACATTTGCGGCCATCAAAGCGGTACGGAGGTCATCCAAAGTCAATCCAACAGCCGACAAACTCGTCGGATTGGCTTGCACCCGTATCGCTGGCTTTTGACCACCCGTTACCGAAACCTGTCCTACACCTTTGATCTGCGATAGTTTTTGGGCTAACCGCGTATCCGCCAAATCTTGGATTCGCGGCAACGGAATCGTGTCTGAGGTCAGCGACAATGTTAACACCGGCGCATCGGCAGGATTTACCTTCGAAT
>JBIJCS010000643.1:0-2525 GCA_044344575.1 Pirellula sp.
CTTGGCATACCATGTTTTGAACATTGGCGTTCCACGCATTCTCGGATCGCTTGTACGTCGTCGATCCCAAATCCATCGGTCGTTCCGAATGTTGCGCATACGTAAGCGACTTTGGTTTTCTCTCGGTATAACTCGTCGAGTTTTTCGTCGAGCAAGTCGACTCGCATACTCAGATTTTCATCGGTTGGTATTTCAATCGAATTTTCCGTGCCGATTCCAAGCCAACCGGCGATGGTCTGATTCGAGTAATGTCCAGCTTGTGAACAGATTCCCACGACCCGCTCGGGACCGATTCCCCGTTGCATCGCTCCGGGGATGACTCGTTCAAGCCCGATCTTTGCGCCATAGAGATTGGAGATCGTGCCGCCGATCGTGAATACGCCCCAGGGATCTTCGGTGTGGTAGTAGATTAAATTCGCCAAAGCTGTGATGGCTTTGACTTCCAGTTCATTAGAACGTTGGCTGTAGCGATCAGTGCAGAGGTTCGGGTTCTTGAGCAAACAAGCGATCGCGCCGATCAAGGACGCTTGGTTCGCTGGTCCACGTACGTTTTCAAGGTGCAATGGATTGTTCCAGCTATCGGTTCCCCAGAAGTAGGGAAAGATCGAGTCGCGAGCATCTTTCAAGTTGCCTGGCCGTTCATGGATCTCGGGATTATCGCGAGCTGTTTCGTAGTTTTGGCTCATGATCTGCGCAGGGGTCAACGATTTTTCTGCCGCGACCGCAGAGAGGAGTTCCGAGAAGATCTTCGTGAGCTCTTCTTGATTCCAATCGAAAAAAGTGCTGACGACCTGTTGGTATTTTTCGCGATCCATTACCGCTGTTTTCCTTTTCCTCGACGGACCATGTGCTGTTGGTGCTCGACATCGGCGACCGTGACCCGGTTCGCACTGCCTGTCAACCAATACGCAGCGTTGAGCAACAGGGTGCAGAAAGTATCGTTTTCAAAATCGCTTTCATGCCCAAGGGACGTATAAAATGAGCGGCCGGAATCATCGCGAACAAAACTCCACGCGACCGGTTCGCTCGGGGTATTGGGAATCGTACCGGCCCAAAGGACCGATGTGCCAGGACGCAGTGGGGAAACGCGGTACAAGGACCCTTTGCTCTCGTAGAGGAATTTACCCCGCTCGGAGTGCGGAATCAGCGGATGATCGGTTTGCGGCTCGACGCGTACCGAAGTGATCAAATCGTTTCCATAGTGGTTCGTGTAGCTGCCACCAAAGACCTCAGCATCAAACTCTGGCCAGTCCGCAAGCCCTTCCCCTGGTTCTTTTCCACGAAGACTAAATGCATGGCTCGCGGTTCGAATTCCTAACACCGGCTTTCCTGAGGCGATGAATTGCCGGACTCGGTGGAGGTCTGCCGGGGGTAAGGGGCGTCTTCGAACGCTCACCAACAACGCATCGGCGCTTGCGAGTGCTTCGAGGCCCACGAATTGATTTGGCGCATCGAACCGCGCAAAAACATAGGACACTCGAAAGTCCTTGCTTAGTTGTTCTTGGGCCCAACGCACCAAGGTGGTTTCGGTGCGGTACTCATCTTCTCCGATCATGACGACCCAGTGCTTTCGCTGATCCTCCAAAAATCGGAACGGCGTTTCACCAAGAAATTGATCGCTCGTAGTTGTTGGGCATACGACCCGTTCGATATGATCGATGACTCGATCGGTACCACTGCAATGACTGACGTGGGGCCACCGCTGGGGATTGTACATCGTGTCAGTCAAATCTCGCACCAAGACGACATCGAACCCATGTTGCTTGAGTTGCCGCAACCCAAATGGACGTCCCAATACACACATGTTGGTATGCACGCCACAAAGCAGTACATGTTCGATCGAGCGAGCTTTGAGAATGTTCCAGATTTCTTTGCCAGACTCGCTGATGTAGTCTTGATTCGAATCGATTTGGATCGTTTCGATTTGACGCATCCAAGGCCGTTTAGGGTCACGCCCCATGCTTTTAAGTCGCTCGGCCCATTGCAAGTGTTCGATCGTGTCGTCGTCTTCTCCACCGTCGGATTGATCCACGGGATAGGGAACGTTGGTTTCTGATTCTATTTGATTGCACCAAACACTGATGGTTTCGGGTGTTTCCGGGGCTATGGCAATTCGTTGTGCTCGCTCACGAGCGGGATGATTTGCGTAGTTTTCCGTGCAATCGCTCGGAGCGTGTATCACTGTCCCCCCTCGAGCACGTATGGCTGCGGCGATTTGGTCTAAACGCGGGGCGACTTCTCGCACTCTGCGAACAGCCGCTAACCCATGGTGCGAATCCCATACGTCGCACAAGATCACTGCGGTCTTCTTAGGATCCCATTGCGTTTGCACGGTTTCGCGATGGTAGTTGTTCGCATGGATGTCGGTTGGACGTTGAGTGGTCAAGTCCAGCGTCCATCGGTCTTCACCCGTCGCTCCATTCCCCCCCTGCCCCTCGCTCCTCTGTACGAGCAAGTGGGTGAAGGTCAGCAGCGCAACACAAATGAGCATGCATCGACGATGTAGTCGTCCAACGACGACTTTC
>JBIJCS010000644.1:0-2522 GCA_044344575.1 Pirellula sp.
AGGGTTGAACAACGTATTGCTCATTGAGGAGCCACAAGCTGCTTTCTATGCTTGGCTAGATCGCCACCAACAAGATTGGGATTCCCATCTGCAATCGGGGGATACGATTCTGGTGTGCGACATCGGAGGCGGTACGACGGACTTCACGCTGATCCGAGTTCTTGATGCGCAAGACTCCCGTTCAGATTCTATGCTCAATACGATGGGAACCGAAGCAGATCAAAGCCAGCATGCTGCCGCTGGTTTGGACGAAGTGTTGCGCAAGAAGAAATTATTGCGACTGCATCGCGTTGCAGTCGGCAAGCACTTGATGCTCGGCGGCGACAACATGGATTTGGCTTTGGCGAGATTATTGGAGTTGAAGATCAGCGGAGAGAACGATCGGTTGTCCCCACGACAATGGGAAGCGTTGATCGGTAACGCACGAAAAGCAAAAGAAGCGTTGCTCAGCGATGCTGCTCCCGAGCAGTATGCAATCGCGTTACCAGGAATTGGTGCTAAGCTCGTAGGTGGCAGTAAGACCTTGTCCATCACGCGCGATTGGGCTCAGAAGACATTGCTCGATGGGTTTTTCGGCAAGGTTCCACTCGATGCAACTCCTGCAGTGACCCATGAAGGGTTTCAAGAATTTGGATTACCCTACGAATCCGAGCCGAATGTCATGATTCATCTCGCTGCGTTCCTTTGGGAGCATCGATGGGCAGGCCGGCAAACGAGCGAGTGGTCTCAACAAGAAGGTGGTGATTTGCAACGGCGTGCTGCACGTCCAGATTGGGTCTTGTTCAACGGTGGTGTTCTCGAATCCCCTTTGGTTCAACAGGCGATTCTCGATCAGTTGGTCGCTTGGTTCACCGAGCCCACGGAGACGGATTGGAAGCCGAAAGCTCTGTCAGGGAATCGATTGGACTTGGCGGTCGCGCAAGGCGCCGCAAGCTTTGGGCTCGTGCGACGTGGAGAGGGAGTGCGGATCGATGCGAGGTTAGCCAAGGCGTATTACATCCTCGTGAGCCAAACGCCCAAGCGGGTAATGTGTGTAATGCCGGCGACTGCGATGCCGTTAGATCGGTTTTGTTTATCGGACAAACCGTTTGATTTGCTGCTTGGGAAGCCCGTTCAATTTCCGCTGGTATCAAGCAGTTCACAGCTCAATCATACATTTGGAGAAGTGATCGACTTCGATCCGAAGAGCATGACAGAGCTGCCACCGATCTGTACGGTTTTGGAGGAACCGGGGCGTAAAGGGAAAGAAGCGATTCGTGTGCAACTCGAGACGGAGCTCAGCGAAATTGGGACATTGAAAATGTCGCTGTTGCGCGTCGATCCCGTTCAGCGATGGAATTTAGAGTTCGATGTGCGAGGTGTACAAGGGCTTCGTGAATCGGGAACTAGTGACGAAGCGAGTGCCGTTGCAGCCGGTCGAGTGCAGCGGGTGGTGCATCAGGATCTCTGTGAGCGAGCCGAGTCTGCCTTGGACGAAATCTTTTCTGCGTCTGGAACCGTCAAACCCAAAGAGGCTTTTACGTTGCTTAGCGAAGCGGTCGGTATTCCTCGACGTGAATGGCCAACATCCCTTTTGAGGGAAATTTGGCGAGGGTTATTGGATCGCAATACCGGACGCTCGAAATCGCCAGAACATGAAGGGCGTTGGTTGAATTTAGTAGGGTGGTGTTTGCGACCTGGATTCGGATTCCCGGTCGATGATTGGCGCGTTCAGACGACGTGGAAGACGGTGCACAGTAAGCTTGCGCACAGAAGTGCAGCGAATGTATCCGAAGCGATGGTTTTGTGGCGACGGATTTCGGGCGGGTTTACCGCTGGGCAACAGCAAGCGTTATATCAAGACACTTGGCCCCGCGTGCGTGGACTTCTGGCAGGGACCGGGCACGAGCAATTAAATCTCAATGTCTTGATGGAGCAATTGCGATTGCTTGGATCGATGGAGAGGCTCAAAGCGAGTGACAAGTCCGCGATGGTCGATGCCGCATTTGCGGGATTAGGCCGGCGTAAATTGGAACCCTTGCATGATGGACTTTTGTGGATGATTGGCCGATTGGGAAATCGAGTCCCGGTCTATGCGACGATCCAGCAAACACCCGCTATCGAGAAGGTGGAAAAATGGCTTGCTAAGTTATTGCAGTTGGAAGTTGGATTGCGCAGCAAACCGGCTTATCCGTTGAGCTTAATGCTATTGGCAAGAAAGACAGGGGACCGTTATCGCGACGTAAGTGAGCGAGTACGAGGCGAGGTTGAATCGGTTTTACAACAAACTGGACATGCACGGTTCGCGCAACTGGTTTCAAATGGTGGTGGGCTGGACCAAGAGCAACTCGATACGATTGTCGGTGAGACTTTGCCTTTGGGTTTCGTGCTCGCGAAGTGAGTTGGGGCGTGAAAATAGGAGGCAAGAAAATAGGGGGCATAGCCCAGGGCAAGCGGAGCGATGCCCTGGGAACATCGCAGACGCACGGCCTGGAAGGGCGTGATACAGGGCGTGATACAGGGCGTGATGCAGGCTGTGATAC
>JBIJCS010000645.1:0-2520 GCA_044344575.1 Pirellula sp.
CTGGAATGGATGCGATGGTTCATGCGTTGGAGGCGTTGATTGCAAAAGTCGCTACGCCACTTGCACGTGGACTGGCTTTACAGGCAGCCCGGTACTTGGGACCTTATGTTGAACGGGCGGTAGAGCATGGGAGCGATGTCGATGCACGTGATGCGATGGCGATAGGCAGTCACCTTGCGGGGATGGCGTTTGCGAATTCTTCGTGTTGCGCTGTACATGCGTTAGCTTTGCCGTTGGGTGGCAGGTATGCGATTCCTCATGGGGTGATCACTGGTTGTTTTTTCGGAGAGTTGATGCGGCACAATGCGAGCGTTTGTACGGAGGATATCCTTCGATTTTCGGAAGCATTGGGCTGGAAACATCGAACCGTTTCCGAGGTATGCGACGCGTTTGATGGATTGGCACAGCGGTTAGGATTGACTTCAGCGATTCGCAAGGTGAGGGTATCTGTGGGGGATTTATCCGAGATGGCGCAAGCCGCGTGTGGTAATCAGAGGTTGATGGGACCGAATCCGGTGACGTTAACGGAACCGCAGGTCGTTGCGATCTACCGAAAGGTCTTAGAGGTTGATGAGCGAACAACGTAAACTTGAGTCTTTGTGGTTTGAGCCGGCGCCTTGGATCAATGGTCAGTCGGTGCGAGGTGGCAGTGCGGTTTGCATTAGAAATCCCGCCAACGGAAGTAAGCTGGCGGAAGTGCATTGGGGAGATGCTTCGATAGCTACGCAAGCGATTGATGGGGCTGTGCAATCCCAGCGGCTCTGGAGTCGCATATCAGCCTTTGAGCGGGGTAATATACTCAAGGCGATTGCAGGTAAGTTGCTAGCGCAGCGCGATCGTTATGCGACGTTGTTGACGGCGGAACAAGGAAAGCCGTATTGGCAAGCAATTGGTGAGGTCGAGTATGCCGCAAGTTTTTTTCAGTGGTTTGGAGAGGAAGCGCGTCGAGTAAGTGGACGAATTGCGCCTCATCCTCAGGGGGATCGAGAGTTTTTGATCGAGCATTTACCGATTGGGGTTGCGGGATGGATTACCCCTTGGAATTTTCCATTGGCTCAGGGGGCAAAGAAGATTGCGGCGGCGTTGGCTGCGGGATGCACGGGTGTATGGAAGCCTGCTGAGAGTACGCCGTTGATTGCATTGGCGATGGCCCCGTTGTTTCGAGATGCTGGAGTACCCGATGGAGTGGTTCAAATCGTGCCCGGTGGGGGAGTTGAGATCGGTGCAGTTTTGGTGGAGCATCCGGAGGTGCGATGCATCAGTGTGACCGGTTCTAAGGTAACGGGTAGTAAGGTCATGGCTGGTGCCGCAGCGCGGATCAAGCGGGTTTCGTTGGAATTGGGTGGAAACGCGCCGTTTATCGTTTTGAGCGATGTGGATATTGAGACCGCAGTTGATCATTTGGTGCAGTTAAAGCTTTTTGTGACTGGTCAAGTCTGCGTAACAGCGAATCGGATTTTTGTTCCTACGGAGATCGAACCAGCGTTCTTGGAGTGTTTGACGTCGAGGCTTGCTCGAGCGAAGGTTGCGGATGGGTTGCAAGATTTGGGAGAGAATCGCGTGGATGCGGGGCCATTGATTCATCATCAGGCTTGCAGGGGTGTAGCGAGTCTTGTCGACGAGGCTTGTGCTGCAGGAGCTCGGCTGGTTTATCAACATGGCTTGGGGAATTCCATTGCAGGTGCGTCGGGCTGTTTGCAAGCCAACGAATCTGCGAGAGGAAGTTTTTATTCACCGGTTGTGTTGAGTGACGTGAATGATTCGATGCGGTTGGCGCAGAGCGAAATTTTTGGTCCTGTATTTCCTGTTTACGCTTATAGGGATATCGATGAGGTCCTTCGTCGAGCCAATGGGGTTCCACAGGGTTTGGCTGGTTATGTTTACGGGACGGATTTATCACAGTGCCGGCGCGTTGCGAGGCAGTTGGATGTGGGGATTGTTGGCGTGAATGAGTGGCGCCCTCTGAAAGCGGAGATTCCGTTTGGCGGGATCAAGGAAAGTGGTATTGGGTCCGAGGGCGGCCAGGAGGGGCTTGACGAGTACTTGCGCGTGCGGGTTATATCTGTACCAAAAGACTGAAATTGCTCAGCAGCGAGAGAATTAACGTAATTTCCAGGTATATTATCTGCGGAACGCCCAGAGGATATCTGCATGAATTCTTCGTTCGCCTAGAATAAATCTCCTCCGTTGCTGAATTTCTTCATGCCTCTGCATCGGAGCTTATCGGGATGCTACGCCGGGCGCATATCTTTTCTTAACAATCTTATCCAAATACGCGTATGCACGGACTCATACTGTTACAGCTTCAGAAATTCGCACAGCAATCGGTAGGGGCAGATCGTTGGCGTGCAGTATTGGCGGGTTCTGGACTTGAGAGTTTGACGTTTTCGGCTGGGCAGGTTTACGACGACAAGCAAGTGATTGAGTTGGTGGCATTGGCGTCGAAGTCGCTGGATTTACCGGTAGACGAGGTGATTGAGTCCTTTGGCAAACACCTCTCTACGGAATTGATCAAGTTAT
>JBIJCS010000646.1:0-2513 GCA_044344575.1 Pirellula sp.
GCCAGACGGTGGAGATTTTCCTCGCAACGTTCACCGCGCTCCCGTAGCCACCGCTCGCCAGACGGTGGTAGTCTTCCTCGCAACGTCCACCGCTTGGCAGCGGTGGCTACGATTGGATGACGGTGGTAGTTTTCCTCGCAACGTCCACCGCTTGGCAGCGGTGGCTACGATTGGATGACGGTGGTAGTTTTCCTCGCAACATCCACCGCTTGGCAGCGGTGGCTACGCTACGCCAAAATTCCTGAAGGGCTTAGCTTCTCGTCGGATCAGCAACACCCACCGAATTGTCTTTCGACTCCGGAGGATTCGAGCCGGAGTTACTGCCGGATTGAGGATTGGTTTGCAATGCAGAACTCAAATCAATCTCTCTTCCGATTTGGCTGTGTTCGATCGATCGCTGCAAATACTGCACGGTCTCATCGATCGAGTCGGCTTGCAACAACATCAAATCCCCGGACTTGATCAAGGTCAATGCATGCTCCACGGCTTTCTCCCAACCGATGAACTCGTACATCTCCTTGACCCGCTTCCCTGAATCCATGCCACGTTTGAAGATCGCAGAAATCTCACCGGGCTTTCGCCCACGCAAGTACTGATCTTCGTAGAGAATGACACGGTCAAAGTGATCCGCCAGCAATTCACCTTGGCGAATCATATCCACATCGCGACGATCCCCCGCCGCGGAATAGACGACTGTTCGGTGCCCATGAGGGAATTGTCCTAACGCTTCGATGATCGCTAACAAGCTTGAGCTGTTATGCCCATAGTCAGCGACGACTGTCGCACCGTGAAACTCGAGCAGATTAAACCGCCCTGGCACTTTATCCATATGAGCTGAGAAAGACTCGAGACCGCAAGTGATCTGCGAAGGAGTCAAGCCAATCCCCCAACATGCAGCGACAGAAGCCAAAACGTTTTCGACTTGGAATAAGATCTTGCCTTGGTGGGTAAGTGGGATTTTTTCAAGCGTCGTCAAGCCGGTCTCTTCTGCACCTTCGGCCATGACGACAATTCCATTGCGCACAAACACGACGCGCTGACCTTGATGTCGATGGTTGGTAAGAACCGCATCGTTCTCGTCGATCGCAAAGAAAATGACACGACCTTTGCACTTCTCTGCCATCTCAGCCGTCAACGGATCGTTCGCTTTGAGCACCCCATACCCGGTCTTCGCTACAGCTTCGATCACACATCGCTTGACTTTCGCAAGCTGCTCGATGGTTTCAATATCTGCGAGACCCAAATGGTCCCCCTCTCCGATGTTGGTGACGATCCCTACGTCGCAGAAATCAAAGCCGAGGCCTTCGCGAAGTATTCCACCACGGGCGGTCTCCAATACAGCGGCTTCAACAAACGGATTCATCAAAACAGAACGTGCACTCTGAGGGCCGCTGCAATCCCCGGAATCAATCCGCCGTCCTGCAACGTAAATTCCGTCGGTGCAAGTCATCCCGACCTTCTTGTTGGTGCTCGCGATGATGTGTGCAATCAACCGAGTCGTGGTCGTCTTGCCGTTGACCCCGGTCACACTGACAATCGGAATCCGGCCGTTGCTCTCGCCGGGATACATCATCTCGATGATCGATTCACCCACCGGTCGCGGTTGACCGGACGAAGGTTCGATGTGCATTCTCAAGCCCGGTCCTGCGTTGACTTCGACGATCACCCCACGTTGTCCATGCAACGGTTGCGAAATGTCTTGGGCTACAATATCTACTCCAGCGATGTCCAACCCGATAACGCGTGCCGCTTCGATTGCATGCCGAGCAACATCAGGATGAACCATGTCGGTCACGTCACTGGCTGTTCCACCTGTGCTAAGGTTCGCATTGCGACGAATCAAAACTTTCTTGCCCAACGGTGGTATGGTGTCGGGTGTCATTCCTTGTTCGAGCAACACGCCTAGAGCAACCGCATCGATCTTGATCTTGCTCAGCGATGTCGCATGCCCATCGCTGCGGCGAGGATCTTCATTGACTCTGTCTATCAGTGTTTGAACCGTTGACTGTCCATCCCCAATCACATGAGCAGGCTCTCGTCTTGCCGCCGCGACCAGTTTTCCTCCAACGACCAACATTCGATAGTCATCACCAGGTGCATGCCGCTCACAGACAATCGAACTTCCCTCTTCACGTGCTGCCGCGTAAGCCGCGAAGACTTGGTCTTTCGATTGCAAGTTCGTGGCAACACCTCGCCCATGGTTTCCATACTGTGGTTTGATCACGACAGGCAATCCAATATCTTCAGCGGCTTCCCAAGCGTCTTCGGCGTTTTCGACAGCACGTCCTTCGGGAGTGGGTACCCCGATAGATCGAAGCAACATGCGCGTCAGATCTTTGTCTTGAGCGATCGATTCCGCGATTGCGCTCGTCGAATCCGACTCCGCCGTACAAATTCTGCGCTGGTGAACACCATAACCAAGCTGCACTAGACTCCCTTCGTTCAATCTCCTCCAAGGAATCCCCTTGGCCTTCGCCGCTTCGACGATCGAACGAGTGCTTGGGCCCAAACAT
>JBIJCS010000153.1:0-9386 GCA_044344575.1 Pirellula sp.
TGAACCGTTGAACATCTTGCGTCGCGCGTTTTACACAATGTTTGGCTTATTGAGTTTAAGCGCGCTGGCGATTTTTATTTTCACGTTGATCGTGACACGACTTCAGCGGGAGGCGAGGCAAGCGGCCGTGGAGGCAAAGCAATTAGGGCAGTATCGCTTGGAAGAGAAGTTGGGTGAAGGTGCGATGGGGACAGTCTATCGCGGTCATCACTCGATGTTGCGTCGACAGAGTGCGATCAAATTGCTAAACGTAGATCGTGTGAATGAGACTTCCATTGGTCGTTTTGAGCAAGAAGTGCAGATTACCTGCAATTTGAACAATCCGCATACGATTGCGATTTATGATTATGGCCGAACTCCAGAGGGGGTTTTTTATTATGCAATGGAGTATCTCGACGGGATAAATCTCCAGGAGTTGGTAGATCGTTTTGGTCCGTTGAGCGATGGTCGGGTGGCGAAGATATTGGATCAATTGTGCAGTTCGTTATTTGAGGCGCATTCGATGGGTTTGGTGCATCGCGACATCAAGCCAGCAAATGTGATGTTGAACCGTCGCGGTGGGATTCCAGATTTTGTGAAGTTACTGGACTTTGGATTGGTACGTGCGGTTGATGAAGCGAAGCGTGGCAAGGGTAGTGAAGGGATGGCAGGTACGCCTTTGTATATGTCACCTGAATCGATTCAGACGCCGGATTTGGTGGATGCACGGAGTGACTTGTATGCGGTCGGAGCGGTGGGATATTTTCTGTTAACTGGGGCGCCAGTATTCCAAGCGACTTCCTTTGGAGATTTGTGTCAGCAGCATGTCGATGCAATTCCGGTGAGTCCTTCGGTACGTTGTGGGAGAAGTGTCTCGGAAGACTTAGAGCATGCGATTATGGCTTGTTTGGAGAAGAACCGTTCTAAGCGACCGCAGACGGCTCGAGATCTTGCAAATTTGCTTCACCGCCTAGCGGCAAGCGATCAGTGGACGATCCAAGATGCGGATGCTTGGTGGAGTCGATACGAGCGTGGCGCAAGTGTAGTCGGAGAGGTTGGCAAAGGGGAGTTAAGCCGTTCTGATTCCAAGTTAAGGGGAACGGGTGGGCAAGGCACATTATCAGGTGAAACTAAGGTTTTGCCGATGGAACGAGGGCTTGGTGGGAGTGGAACTGGGCAGAGAGAAACTTCGAATTTTGAGCAGACGATGGATTATGGTGGTTCGTTCTCGACGCGAGTGGGCGAAGAGTTTTCGCAAGGCAAGCCAAATCCAACGGAGAGGTCGTCTGAGAAGGCAGCGGAGAAGCCTAAAGGCGAAAAATGAGTTTGGTAAGAAATGGTGGAGCGGTGGGATGATCACCGTTCTTCTTTCGGAAGCCGAGACGCTATACTAGTCCTTGGGTGCCTGTTTACCGAGGTCGAAGTTAACGGGAAACGCGTTGAGCTTTAGATTCAAAGACGGAACAAATGCAAGAGTTACCTCCAAAAGCGTCAAAGGCGTTTCGTCTGATTTTCATAGGTGACATAGTTGGCAAGCCTGGGATGCAAGCGGTTTGTTCGATGGCTGAACGTCTGCGGGCGCAGGGTGGGGATTTGTTGATTGCAAATGCGGAGAATGCTGCGGATGGGGCTGGGTTATTGGTAAAGCAATACGAGCAGTTGGTGGGTGCTGGGATCGACGCAATTACTTTAGGGGATCACATTTATAAGAAGCGGGAGATACAAGAGATATTGATGAAGCGGGCCAACATTGTTAAGCCTGCCAATTTTCCAGCGAAAGCGCCGGGTAAGACCTTTTGCGTGGTGCAATCGAAGCTGGGGGTATCTGTCGCGGTGGTGAGTTTGATGGGGCGAGTGTTTATGCGACCGGTGAATTGCCCGTTTGAAGCCATAGACCGGGTGCTTGAGGAAATTCCCGCTGAGGTAAAGGTACGGTTTGTGGATTTGCATGCTGAGGCGACGAGCGACAAGCAGGCGATGGGTTGGTATCTTGATGGCCGGGTGAGTGCGGTTTTGGGGACGCATACGCATGTTCCGACGGCGGACGAGCAGATTTTGCCGAGCGGTACTGCGTTTCAGTGCGATGTTGGCATGACGGGGGCTTATCGCAGTATATTGGGGCGTGAAATCAAGCCTGTGTTAAGGACTACAATGACGTTTGATCCAAACACGTTTCATGTCGCAACCGAAGACGTGAGGCTGTCGGCGACTTGGGTAGATGTGGATCTTGAGACGGGGTTAAGTGTGTCGATTGGGCGTTTGCAATGGCCCTTGGAGGGTTAAATCAGCCAAGGGGGTAAGACACCGGCTGGAGGAAGTTCGATGAGTTGAACTTTCTCGACTGCTTCGATGGCCATAAGTTCTTCGAGTGCGGCTTGGGGGGGACGCGAGTCGAGGTTAAGAACACCGATTGCGAGGCCACCGGGTTGTTGCATGATACGGCCGACGGACATTTGACCGATATTGACGCCATGTTTTCCGAAGACGGTACCTACTTTACCGATGATTCCTGGCACATCGTAGTGGGTGAAGAAGAGCATGTGGCCATCGAGATAAGCTTCCATGCGATAGTCATCGATGGAGATTAGTCGAGGCATATTGTTACCGAAGACGGTTACGCCGGCGCGGACGGTTTGGCCACCTCCGGTGACTTCGGCGGAGATAGAGGAGCTGAAGGCACCGAGTTCACGATTTCGGTTTTCGATCAGGTCGATATTGCGTTCACGGAAGAGAAGTTCGGCGTTAACGATATTGACATCGTCTGTCATGGCTTTTTCGAGGAGGCCGGCGCAGAAAGCTGAGGTGAGCAATTTTGTATCTTTGTCTGCGACTTCCCCGCGGTAATGCAGACCGCAAGCGCTGATGGAGCCGCTGTGCCATTGGGCCATCATGAGGCCTAGTCGGTAGGTTGCATCGAGGTAGCCGCGAAGTGCTTCGAGGGTTTTGGGGTCGAGGGAGGCGACGTTTACGGCGTGGCGGATTTCGCCTGTTTTGAAGAAGTTCATCAGCAACTGGATGCCTTCGATTGCGACTTGTGTTTGTGCTTCTTCGGTGCTTGCGCCGAGGTGGGGTGTGCAAACGACGCCGGGCATGCCGAAGAGAGGGCTGTTTGGGCAGGGTTCTTCTTCGAAAACATCGAGAGCGACTCCGGCGATAATACCTCTTTTGAGGCCTTCGACGAGTGCGGCTTCTTCGTAGATACCACCGCGAGCGCAGTTGACGAGTCGGATACCGGGTTTGAGTTGTTCGAGTTGTTTCATGCCGACGAGGTATTTGGTTTCGTCGGTTAAGGGAGTATGGACGGTGAGATAATCGACTTTCGGCAGCATTTCCGCGACCGTGTTTGCTTTGATGACGTTGAGTTTGGCGGCTTGGTCATCGGAGAGGAATGGGTCGAAAGCGATAACCCGCATTCCGAAGGCTTGGCCACGTGTGGCGACTTCGCGACCGATGCGTCCCATACCGACGACTCCGAGAGTTTTATCAGCGAGTTGTGTTCCCATGAAGGATTTGCGATCCCATTTGCCTCCGCAGAGAGATTGGTAAGCTGGGGCGATGGAACGCGAGAGAGCCAGTAAGAGTGCGAAGGTGTGTTCAGCGGTCGAGAGTGTATTGCCTGCGGGGGTATTCATGACGACAATACCGAGTCGTGTAGCGGCATTTTTATCGATGTTATCGGTACCTACCCCAGCCCGGACGATTGCTTTGAGTCGTTTGTTTCCTTCGAGGGACTCTGCGGTGATTTTGACACCTGACCGAACGATAGCGCCATCGAATTCTGCGAGGGACTTTCGGAGTTCTTCACCTTTGAGACCGTGGCGTTCTTCGAAATCCAGCTCCGGATCGGCTTGGAGCATTGCGATACCTTCGGGAGCGATGGGATCAAGAACGAGAATGCGGGTTTTCATGGCAGAGATACTGTACGTTTCTGATTGGGGAGATGTATGGGGGTAGAGTGTGGGTGTTTAGGAGGCGTTTTTGTTAGCGAAGTCGTCCATTAGTTGGACCAGTGAATGAACTCCTTCGATAGGCATAGCGTTGTAGATGCTTGCTCGTATACCTCCGACGCTACGATGTCCTTTTAGGGAATCGAGACCGTTCTTTTTGGCTTGTAAGAGGAACTCATCTTCGAGGGATTGGGTTGGGAGTTTGAAGGTGGCGTTCATCAGGGAGCGGTCGCTTGGGCGTGCATGTCCAAGGTACATAGTAGGGTGGCGATCGATTGAGGCGTAGAGAAGGCCTGCTTTTTGGAGGTTATGTCGATGCATGGCTTGCAAGCCACCGACGGATTCTTCAAGCCATTGCGCGACGAGACCGAGGGTGTAGATTGCGAAGGTCGGTGGCGTATTCCACATGGAGTCTTCGGCGGCGTGGTTTCGGTAGTTCAGGTATCCCGGAAGTTGCTCTTGAGCGCGTTCGAGGAGATCTTTTCGGATAATCACGACGGTTACGCCTGCGGGCCCAGCATTCTTTTGAGCGCAGGCATAGATAAGACCGTACTTAGCGACATCGAGTGGTCGGTATAGGAAGTCCGAGGAGCAATCGGAGACGAGAGGGCAGTCGACATTCCAGTCGTTCTGGAATTGGATGCCTTGAATTGTTTCGTTACTCGTCAGATGCAAATAGGCTGCATCAGAGCGAATGGGGAGCGACTCTGGGGTTGGGAGTCGAGCATAACCATGTTCCGCGCCATCGTAGAGGACTTCAACTGGGCCTTCTTTCTTGGCTTCGCCAAGAGCATATTTGCCCCAAGAACCGGTAAGCACGTATTGAGCGGGCGCCTTTGAGCCTCTGAGTAGGTTCATAGGAACCATTGAGAATTGCAATCGTGCTCCACCTTGGAGGAAGAGAACTTCATGGGATTCGGGGATTTGAAGCAAGCGGATCAGGCGTTGTTTCGCGGCTTCTTGGATAGCGATGAATTGTTTGCTTCGGTGAGATATCTCCAGGATCGAAGCGCCGCAGCCTGGAAGGCAGAGCATTTCGTTGCGGATGCGTTCGAGGACTGGAACTGGGAGAACAGCTGGGCCGGCGGAGAAGTTAAATAGACGTTTTTCGGTCATTGTGATATTGGGTGCTTAGGCTGGCGTGTGGTGGATGGTAAAGCTGATTGACTTGGAGATATGCGGGCGGACGATGGGAATTTTAAACCAATCCGACATGAGCGAAAGGACTAGTTTTTGGGAGTGTTGGTTCGGAGCTAGGAATATTTGCCGGAAACGGGTGGATGTATTACTTTCGGTCATGGAGAATTGTGAGTTGCGCACGGAGCCACTGAAGGGCTTGCTCTTTGGAAAGCAGTTGCTCATCGAGTTGGAGCAGGCGAACTTGGAGAAGAAGTTTGCCGAATAAGGGGGAGGGTTTAAGCCCTGCTTGGATGAGGTCAGCGCCGACGATTAGTGGTGGTGGGTTCCAAGGGGTTTCGGAGGAGTTGAGTTTCGCGAGGCATTGTTCGATTCCTTTTGAGGGCCAGTTGTGAAGATTGCACAGCGATTGCGCAAGGAGAACAGATTCGGAGAGCCAGCCGTCGAGGAGGTTTGGTTGGACGATGGACCATGGGTATTGGTGAGCGGATGTAATCCATTGAGAAGTACATATACAGGTTTTTGTTGCTTCGGATACAGCGTTGGGTAGTTTCCAGCGAGAGCGGATGTTTTCGAGTGGCTGTTGGTAAGGATTGGAGATGGAAATTTGATCCGGATGGAGGTTGCTAATTGGAGAATGTGGGGGAGCCCATGGGTGTAGCAACGATGCAAGGATCAGCGGTAGTTCTTGTTGATTAGTAGGAAGTGACTCAAACAGCGGGGACTTGCTAGGGAGTTCGGGAGCGAGGTGAGTGAGAAGTTCAAGGGAGTTTAGTAGGTTCCATGCCAGGATACGGTTAGGATGTTCGAGGATACGGGTAAGTTCGTTTCCGATACGTTCGCCGCTGACATTTGAGATCAAGCGGGATGATTCGCGTATTGCAGTTTGGGTAACGGGATCGACTTGTAGTTCATAGCGTGCTGCAAAGCGGACAGCCCGAAGCATTCTTAGGTGGTCTTCTCGTATGCGGTCCTTGGGATTTCCAATTGCCCTTAGGATGCGATTCTTTAGATCTGTTTGTCCGTCAACATAATCGATGACTTGATCGGTGAGGGGATCGTAGAATAGACCGTTAATGGAGAAGTCTCGACGTTGAGCATCCTCTTGAGCACTTGCATACTCGACCCAGTCGGGTCTTCGCCCGTCGGAGTAGGATCCGTCTGTCCTAAAGGTTGCGACTTCCACTTGGCATTTTTGTTTCGCTAGTCGGCCTTTGACAATCACCACTCCGAATGCTTCTCCGACAGATTGTGTGTTCGATCTACCGAAGATGTTTCGCACGTGATCGGGAGTAGCGCTAGTAGCTACATCGAAGTCCTTTGGAGGGATACCGAGCAAGGCATCTCGGACGCATCCTCCGGCGTAATATGACGTAAACCCATGGTCGCTAAGTCGACGTACAATTTCGTGAGCGAACTGTCGTTCGATAGAACTGGCTGCAAAAAGTGGTGATGGTGTATTCACGATATGATGATGTGGTTTGGAATTGCGAAGTGTTTTTCCATAGGACTGATTTTTTAGAGCTGGTCGTGACGTCTATAACATTTTGCTGAATATAGTTTGGAGTGTAACACATGTCGGATTGAGCATGTTTATCGGCTTTCCTAGATGCGGAAAGCAGGTAGCGATTCGACGGGAAAAGGTATCCTTAAGTGAGGCAGTTCGTGAAAATCGGTTCGCGGGCCAGTTCTAATTTTTCCACAGCTGAACTAAAGGGCAAGAAGTGGCAGTTAGGATGTTTTCGGGTTCATAGTTTGTCGGGAACGATACCAAAGCTTCAGAGCCAAAGGGGGAAATAAGGATAAGTCAACTTGTTGTAGGCCCCCAATTCCCATAGCTTGCGGTTCCTTGTAATTCAGAACGGGAGGTTACTGGGCCGCAGGCAGTTGCACAGTGAAAAATTGGACGTCCGTATGATAACTTCTGATGCGTTGTTGGACACAACTGAGATACTTGTCTGTTTTCTAGGGATGCTCGTTGGCAATTTGCGAAATATATTTTCAGGGTATTTATCGACTTCAATCTCTTCCACTGCTTGCACAGGGGCTTGGACTCAGTTAGAGTCAGGATATCCGAATCCTGCAACTTAATTCTAAGGTGCAGTGTTGTGGGCCTAAGGAACCCACTTCTGAAGAGCGATTTATGCTCGAGAACGAATTAGCTCTCGCTACTCTGCGACCGAGACTTCGTTCGACTAAGCGTTTTCTCTAAAACTGCTGCTTTATTGGCGAACTGTCAGGAGTATCGCCATAAGCAAACGCTGAATTTCACTAAATACACGATAGGATTCTTCAGTTCGGTATGTCCGACAAGAGTGCTGGAGGGGCTTCGTGCGCTGACATTCTCAATTAATCAAATTAGGAAGCTTTTCAAATGAAACGATCGATTCAAAAAAACAACCTGTTACGTATGGCGGTTAGTATGGTGATGGCACTGCTTTCGAGTGCTGGAGCGGAGATGGTTTGTGCTGGTACGATAACCCTGACGGATTTGAACTTGGGAGATGCGATGAGCATTTCTAGTGTGAATAATACCGCGAATGGAGTGACGGTGACTGAAACGTATGGTGAGAAGACATTGATCCCCTATAGTTCATTGGTTCCGCTTTTCCCTGACTCTGGTGATCAAGCGATTGTTACGGCTTCGGGAACGTATTTCGACAAGGTGGTTACATACACGGGTTTTAACTCAGGGGATTTATTCGAATTCGAGTTTCAGATCCTTAACGACACCGCTGCGTGTTACGATTGGAGGGACTACCATTTTGAAATTTGGAACGACGACTTTACAGCGAGGCAACAAGCCCCTTGGGCGTCTCCCAATCCAAATTCGGGAAATCTACCGACACTTGCTTCGGATCAATTCACTGGACTGGTGATTCACCCAAATGTTGCGACCTTTCATAGTTTTGCCGGTTCCGGTGAACGGCACGAGTATGGGGTAGTTGGAACCTACACGTTAAGAATGGAGTTGTATTCGTTCAATAATACAGGTGACGGATCTTTTGGTTTAAGGCAGGTTGCAACGACGGCGGTTCCTGAGCCAGGATCAATGGCGATTTTTGGTTTGGGTGTTAGTCTAGTGGTCGCGGCGAGGCGGAAGCGAGTCCAATCAAAGTTAGGCGATTCTGCATTGGCGATTTAGTTATTGTTTAGTGCATTTCCATGCACGGGTGTAGGCTTGCGTACATCCGTGCATTGGTTGATTGCCAAGGGATTTTCGTTAGCGTTGTTTTCAAAGCGGTTCCGCTAGCGGTATTGATTAGGAGTAAGCGCACACCACAGGGAGGGTGCTGAGTGAGGGTATTGCGTTAGGATTTCTGTCGCTTGAGCTTCGCTGCAACGATCCTGCGCGCTCGTGTAACTTGTTTCCGGTCCTCTTTGTAACGACTCTCTTCCTCCCGATACACACGGACTGCCTCTGGATGCTCTTGCTTCCAAACGTCTGGCATCATTCTCGAATAGTCCGTCTCGCCAGCTAACACCCGATCTAGAACGTCTTTCAAATATTTCCAAACATCAAGGCTATGGCGTTTGGCACTACTAACAATGCTCATCAACCGTGCCACGCGCTCCCCCGATTCGACGTTGGTCACGAATAGCCAGTTCTTCCTGCCCAAGGCAACCTGACGCATCAATTGCTCGACGCGGTTGTTATCGATCGGAATCTGGCCGTTGCGGACGTATACATTGAGTGCCTCCCAATGATTACGGATATATCCAAGGGCTCCTGCCATGTCAGACTTCGGTAGCAGCTTGGATTCGTCCAAGCTATCAACGTACTTTTTGATAGCTTCCAATAAGGGTAACGCGAACCTCTTGCGATGCGCAACACGTGCATCCGCATCCATCCCTTGTTCGCGGACGTTCACGTCGTAAAGTCCTTGGATCATATCAAGCAATGTCTGTCGATATTGGTTTTCCTTCGCTACATCGTAGACCTTACGGCGCGCGTGCGCCCAGCAAGCCGCAAACAGCAATCGTTCGCCGTTGTGTTTTACGACGGATGTATTTCTGGAAAAACAATCTCCTTGGACAATGCATTTACTTTCACGAAGGAAATCATCCGGGCCGTCGCGATGCCGCGAAATCCGAAAGTCAAATATGTTGTAGGGCGCGCGCTCCAAACCTCGATACACCCACATCTTACCAATAATACTATCTTCCCCCTTTGCTTTCGCTTCCTCGATTTTTTCGATCAGTCGCTCGGTCTTCAGATCATCTGACCTAGCTTGTGGCACCTCCTTTGGCATCAACATCCGGCAGGAACTTTCATCAAGTCCGACTGCTGAATCCTGCTGCACAAGCTTCGTCATGGCAGAG
>JBIJCS010000154.1:0-9377 GCA_044344575.1 Pirellula sp.
AACTCATTCTTCACATACGAGTCGCGAAACGCAATCATCTCCTTGAACTTCCACGTCGTGTCCACATGCATAAACGGAAACGGAGGTCGCGCAGGATAAAAAGCTTTTAAAGCCAAATGCGTCATCACCGCCGAGTCTTTACCGATGGAATAGAGCATCACCGGTTTTTTGAACTCAGAAGCCACCTCTCTGATGACGTGGATGCTTTCAGCCTCCAACTGCTTCAAATGCGTAAGGTTGTAAGTGCTCATGATCGGTTGTCCGAATCTTGCTCCGCAGAATTCCCTACAAAAAAGCGGCCCCGGTAGCACTCAGACCGCCCACGATGAAAAACCAACACACCGTCTACCAACACATCGTCTACCAACACATCGTCTACCAACACACCGTCTACCAACACACCAGCGTACCTAACACCAATCGCCCCAATCGCACTTTCAAGTAGCAGACCCGCAGATGCAACAACTGTATCAAATACGGGTACAACCGAACAATTCGCGACAACCGCGAGCGCAATAAATGCGATCGCGGAAAATGCGACGGCGCTCAAGACGACGATAAAATCGTATCGAAATACGAAATCCTACCGCAACCTAAGCCTTCAAAGCTGCTAACTGCTTCTTACGCTCGGTAATGATGTCGTCTTGCAAACTACGTGGAACCGGTGAATACCTCGCTAATTCCATCGCGAACGTCCCCTGCCCCTTCGTCATGCTACGCAAATCCGTCGCATATCCAAAGGTGTTCGCCAACGGGACCTCCGCAGTGATGTAGGAAACACCATCCCGCGCATCGGTGTTATTCACCAAACCACGCCGCGAAATAATGTCACCTACCACCGAACCCTGATCGTTCTCCGGACACTCGATATCGCACTTCATCACCGGCTCGAGCAACATCGGATTCGATGCTCGCATCGTTTCACGGAAACAATCACATGCCGCAATATAAAACGCGCGCTCGCTCGAGTCGACGTCGTGGTAACTGCCGTCGTTCAAGTCAACCTTCACGCCCACAACCGGGAAGTCCGCCAAAGGCCCCTTCGTCATCGAATCGCGGAAACCCTTTTCCACCGGTGGAATAAACTGCTTGGGAATCCGACCACCCGTGACGTGATCTTCAAACTCAAACGTCTTCTCACCCTCTGGATCCATCGGCGACAACTTACCGACTATGTGAGCATACTGACCAGATCCACCCGTCTGCTTCTTGTGCTTGTAGTTGAACTCTTGCGCATTACCCGGTGTTTCCCGGTAACTAACCTTCGGTGCTCCAACCTGCACCTCAACCTTGTACTCCCGACGCATTCGCTCGACGTAAATGTCCAAGTGCAACTCACCCATCCCGCAAATAATCGTCTCGCTCGTCTCCTCGTCGTTGTAAACCTGGAAGGTCGGATCCTCTTTGCGGAATCGATTCAACGCCTTACTCATCTTGTCAGCATCCGCACGACTTGCCGGCGTAACCGCAACCTTGATCACAGGCTCCGGAACATACATACTCTCCAGCGTGCAATAATCACGGTCGTTGCTGTACGTCTCACCACTCGCACAATCAATCCCCATGATCGCTACAATGTCGCCCGCCTCGGCTATGTCGATCTCCTCTCGCTTGTCCGCATGCATCCGAACAATCCGAGAAAACCGCTCCTTCTTGCCAGACCGCTGGTTGATGTACATCTCCCCCTTGCCAATCTTGCCCTGGTAAATCCGCATAAATGTCAACTGACCAAACGGATCTTCCACAATCTTGAAGGCCATCCCGACAAAAGGAAGACTTGGGTCAGGCTTCAAATCCATCTTGACTGTCTCGTCGCCAACCTTCCGAGCGGACATCTCTCGCTCAAGCGGACTAGGCAAATAACGCAACACGGCGTCAAGAAGCAACTGAACTCCCTTGTTCTTGTACGCCGAACCGCAGAACACAGGAGTAATCTTGCGAGCCTGCGTCGCATCCTTACACGCCTTGTAAATTAACTCCGACGGCACTTCTTGCTCGTTAAACAACAACTCCATCAGTTCCTCGTTGAAGTCCGACAAGCCATCCAACATCTTCTGACGCATTTCCTTGGCCTTCGCGACATAATCCGCCGGAATCTCTTCCTCGCGAACGTCTTCGCCATCCTTGCCGTCAAAGAAAAACGCTTTCATCGTGACCAAATCAATCACCCCATCGAACGTCTCACCCGCACCAATCGGAATCTGCATCATGATCGCATTCGCGTTGAGCTTGTCCCGAACCTGCTGCGCAACACGGTATGCATCCGCTCCCGTGCGGTCCATCTTGTTCACAAACGCCAACCGCGGAACCCCGTACCGCCGCATCTGACGATCCACCGTCAACGATTGACTCTGAACCCCACCCACCGAGCACAATACCAACACCGCTCCATCCAAAACACGCAAAGAACGCTCTACTTCAATCGTAAAGTCCACGTGACCCGGGGTGTCAATCAAATTGATAATGTGATCTTTCCACTGCAATTGGGTCGCCGCAGAAGTAATCGTGATCCCACGCTCCTTCTCCAACTCCATATAGTCCATCGTCGCGCCGTCTCCGTCACCCTTGACTTCTTCTATCTTGTGAATCCGTCCTGCATAAAACAAAACTCGTTCGCTGAGGGTGGTTTTTCCCGAGTCGATGTGAGCACTAATCCCAATGTTGCGTAGTTTGCTAAGATCCATTTTTTCCAATCACCCGCAGTAAAGTACAAAGCTATCCAAGTACCGCTGTGAGTTTACAAAAGTCTTGTGATACGAAAAGGCCAAAAACCAGCCAACGAAAGGCCAGGTTTTCAACGAACCCCCGTAAATGTCAGCCCTTTCCCCCCCCACCTCTCCCACCCCCTTTCGACGCGAATCTTCCATCACCCCCTCGCCTCGCTCCTACCGCAAGGGACCTCCACAGAACATAATTGCCAACCCCACAAATCTCGTTTTCAATAAATCCCCACCCGAGGCCTTTGGATGTCCCAAGCTGTTGAATGGCTGCTCCACGTCGATCGGCACCTGCGCGAACTGATGGATGCCATCGGTGCACCCTGGCTGTACCTACTCCTTTTCCTCATCGTTTTCTGCGAAACCGGACTCGTTGTCCTCCCCTTTCTCCCAGGCGACTCGCTCCTTTTCGCCGCTGGCTCTCTCTGCGCTCTAGACGGTAGCCCAATGATCCTTCCCGTCCTCTGGGGCCTACTTGTACTCGCCGCCATCCTCGGGGACGCCCTGAACTACTCCATCGGTTACCGCCTCGGACCCAAAGTCTTCCGCAGCGAATCCTCCAAATTCTTCCACCGCGAACACCTTCTAAAAGCACAAGCCTTCTACGAGAAATACGGCGCAAAAACCATCATCCTCGCCCGATTTGTACCCATCGTACGGACCTTCGCACCCTTCGTCGCCGGGATCGGAAAAATGAACTTTCTCAAATTCTGGCTCTTTAATGTCGTCGGTGCCCTGACTTGGGTCTCCCTGTTCCTCCTCGCCGGATACCTTCTCGCTAAAGTAGAATGGATCCAGAAAAACTTCTTTCTCGTCACCATCGCGATCATCCTTCTAAGCGTCCTGCCCATCCTATGGGAATGGTGGCAAGTCCGACGCGCACCAAAATCCTCCCTCAATACAAACGGTTCCGAATAAGGCTCTCTCCATGCATGTCACCCACCACGGCGGTCACCTCGGCGTCACAGGATCCTGCCACCAAGTCCACCTTAACGCAAACCGTTCAATCCTCGTCGACTGCGGATCCTTCCAAGGACGCGATGCTAAAAAAAGACGCGAATCCCCCGAAATCGATTTCCCCCTCGATGGCATCGACGCTCTCCTGCTGACCCACGTACACATCGATCACGTAGGACGTATCCCCTACCTGCTCGAAGCCGGTTTCCACAAGCCTATCTATTGCACTCCACCCACCGCTCAATTCCTTCCCATCATGCTCGAAGATGCCATTCGACTCGGCATCACGAGAAACAAAAAAATCATCGCGAATGTCCTCAAGTCCGTCCGTGAACTCATCCAACCCATTCCCTACGGAAAATGGCACGGACTCGGAGCCCAATCGGAATTCCGCTTCTCTCCCGCCGGTCATATCCTCGGCTCAGCCGGTATCGAAATCCGCAACAAAGACCAATGGATCGCTCTGAGCGGCGATATCGGATCCCGATGCACCCCCATCCTCAACCCACCCGTCCCACCCCAACGCGCTGACCTACTTATCCTCGAAAGCACCTACGGTGACCGATTCCACGAAGGTCGCGAAACCCGTGTCGAACGCCTCGAAGCCATCCTACTCGATACCCTCGAAAACCGAGGCGTTACCCTCATCCCAGCCTTCAGCCTCGGACGTACCCAAGAACTACTCTTCGAACTGAACCAAGTCATCGAAGGCATCGGCAAAAAACATGGACACTCCGCACTCGGTGCCTACGACATCATCGTCGACTCACCAATGGCCATCAAACTCACCGATATCTACGAACAAATGCAACCCTACTGGAGCGAAGAAGCCCGCGAAATCCTCTCCGTAGATAAACAACCTTTCGTCTTCTCTAACTTGATCGAAATCGATCACGCCGGAGAATCACGCGGCAATATCGAATACCTCAAACGCTCAGGTAGACCCGCCATCATTATCGCAGGTAGCGGCATGTGCTCCGGCGGACGTATCATGGACTACCTCAAAGCCTTCCTCCACCAACCCAACACCGATATCCTCTTCGTCGGCTACCAAGCCGTCGGGACCACCGGTCGAGCCATCCAAGAATGCAACCAAGGCAAATGCTCTGTGCGTATCGACCAACGTGAATACCCCGTCCGCGCAAAAACCCACACCCTCAGCGGTTACTCCGCACACGCAGATCAATCCGACCTCCTAGCTTACGTCCAAGCCATCCCCAATAAGCCCCAAGAAATTCGACTCGTCCACGGCGAAGAATCCGCAAAACAAACCCTAAAAGAAAAACTCCAATCGCTCGGATACCAAGTCGATTACATCGCCGATGAGACTTCCTCCAACGAGCCACCCGCCCCCTTCCATGATTGATCGCAGACTCCACTCCCTCGAATCCCCCATCGAAGTATCCTCCTGCATCGAAATTCGCGGCGCTTGTACCCATAACCTCAAATCCGTCGATCTCGATCTTCCACGCGGTAAACTCATCGTGATCACCGGCGTTAGCGGTAGCGGAAAAAGCTCCCTCGCTTTCGATACCCTGTTCGCCGAAAGCCAACGCCAGTACCTACAGAGCCTCTCAAGCTACACACGTCAATTCCTCGACCAAATGGAACGCCCCTCCCTGCACTCCATCCGAGGTCTGCAACCCTGCCTAAGCATCGATCAGTCCCAAGGCGTCCAAAGCCCCCGCAGCACCGTCGGTACCATCACCGAAATCTATGACTACCTCCGCTTACTCATGGCCCGTGTCGCAACTCCGAATTGCTACCGCTGTAACCTACCTATCGATCGCCAATCCACCGATAGCATCCTCCAAGCCATCCTGAAAATGCCTTTCGGCTCCAAAATCACCATCCTCGCTCCTATGGTGCTCGACCGAAAAGGAGCTCACGCGGAAGTCTTCGAAAAAATCGAACGCGCAGGTCTCGTAAAAGTACGCGTCGACGGCGAACTATTCGAAATCGACTCGCTCCCCAAATTGGCGATCCGAAAAGAACACACCATCGAAGCGGTTATCGATCGAATCATCTATCGCGAAGACAGCCAAGACCGACTGACAAAAGCAATTAACGACGCACTAACTCTTAGCTCCGGCCTCCTCCGCGTTCAAACCCCAGACCTCGAACAACTCTACTCCACCCGATTCGCCTGCATCCACTGCGGTATCTCCCTCCCCGAAATCGAACCGCGATCCTTTAGCTTCAATAGCGCCTACGGTGCATGCAGCACTTGCGAAGGCTATGGCAATATCGGCGATCAACGCGACACTCTCTGCCCACAATGCAACGGTTCACGACTAAAACCCGAATCACTCGCCATCCGCCTACAAAACCTCTCCATCGCAGAAATCACATCCCACTCCATCGATGACCTTTGCCAATGGTTCAAATCTCTCCACTTCGATCCTCAACGACTGCGTATCGCAAAACCTATCCTCAAAGAAATCGAACCGCGACTGAACTACTTGAAACAAGTGGGACTCGGATACCTTTCACTCGACCGACCAGGCGCAACACTTAGCGGCGGCGAACTGCAACGCGTTCGACTCGCCACAAGCGTCGGAACGGGACTGACCGGCGTCTGCTACGTCCTCGATGAACCCTCCATCGGATTGCACGCCCGAGATACACAACGCTTGATCGCTATCCTCCAATCCCTACGCGCCCAAGGAAACACCATCATCGTCGTCGAACACGATGCCGCACTCATGCAAGCCGCCGATTGGGTCGTCGATGTAGGCCCCGCTGCAGGCACACGCGGTGGCTCAATTGTCGCCCAAGGTAAATGGAATGACCTTAAAAAAATCCCCGATTCCCTCACAGGAAAATACCTCGATCCCTCCTACCGTATGCACCAAGCCCCCCGAAGAGATATTCCAACAAATCACCCAAAACTCTCCATCGAAGGCATCCACAAAAACAACCTCAATAACCTCTCCGTTGCCTTCCCCCTCGGTCGCTTCATCGCCATCACTGGTGTAAGCGGGTCCGGCAAAAGCACCCTCATTCACGACACCCTCGTCCCCGCACTCCAAAACCTTCTCGATAAATCCGCCACCCACACCACAAAACACTGGACAAACCTCAGCGGTGCAGATGCTATCGAACGCATCATCGAAATCGATCAATCTCCCATCGGACGCTCCCCCCGCTCAACTCCCGCAACCTACTGCGGCTTCTGGGACTCCATCCGAAAAATATTTGCTGCCACCCGCGACGCAAAAACAAGAGGCTTCAACCCCTCGCGATTCAGCTTCAATGCCGGCAACGGTCGATGCGAAACCTGCTCCGGAGCAGGTCGCGTGAAACTCGAAATGAGCTTCCTCGAACAACTCGATGTCCCCTGCCCAGATTGCAACGGAAAACGATTCAACCGCACGACTCTAAGCGTGAAGTTCAAAGACAAAAATATTCACGAAGTCCTCAAACTCTCGATCGACGAAGCCGCAGAATTCTTCGACGCTTTCCCCGATGTGGCGAACTCTCTACACTGCCTGCAATCCGTCGGACTCGGCTACATTAACCTCGGTCAACATTCCACCACTCTCAGCGGAGGCGAAGCTCAACGCATCAAACTCGCCTCAGAACTGCAAAAGAAATCCTCCGGATCAACCCTCTACATCCTCGATGAACCGACCACCGGTCTACACCTCGCTGACGTAGAACGCCTCACAAAACTCCTCCAAGAACTCGTCCAAAAAGGAAATACCGTTCTCGTCGTCGAACACCAACTCGATCTTATCTCCTGCTGCGATTGGATCATCGACCTCGGACCCGAAGGCGGATCCGCAGGTGGCAAAATCGTCGGACAAGGCACCCCCGAATTCATCGCCGAACTCAATACCCCAACCGGCCATTCCCTCCGAGAACTCCTACGCCTACCAACAATTCAAAAAAAATCAAAACCACGCTAGCAATCCCCCCCCCAAAAGGAAACGCAGTGACACTCGAAAAGAGCGATGGACTTATCCTGCGATCCGTCGAATGGAGCGAAACGAGCCTCATCGTCACCGTCTTTACAGACTCCTTCGGAAAAATCAGCGCTCTGGCAAAAGGAGCCCGCCGACTCAAAAGCCCCTTCGAATCTGCTCTTGACCTTCTATCCCTCTCATCCCTAGTGTTCCTGCTGAAATCGGGTGACTCCCTCGACCTGCTCATGGAAGCAAAACTCCAAAAACGGTTTCGAGGAACTCACTCTGGTCTGTTACCCCTGTACTGCGGCTACTACGCCGGGGAAATCATCAACGCACTGACGGAAAACCATCAACCTATCCCAGGCCTGATGCAATCCCTCAGCCAGACGTTGCGGCTCCTCGAAAATGGTGCTAGCCCAGCCGAAACAATCCTGCATTTTGAACTAGATACAATCCGACGATTGGGACATCTGCCAAGTTGGCAATGGTGTGTGGCATGCGGCGAAGCAATAGAAAACGATCGATCGACCATTGCATTCAGCACGGCTGGAGGAGGTGTCGTATGCCCCTCATGCACCCACACCCAAAAGCTGACCCTGCGAATGCAACAGAAAACTCTCGAGATCCTAATCCAATCCTCCCTGGGCGACGATCTCGTCCGAGAACCGACCCCATTGCCCCCCTCCCTCCCAACCATCGTTCGCTCCGAACTTCGTCTGGTGATCGAAAGCATTCTGCAATACCACGCAGATCGACGACTGAAAATGCTCGAATACCTCGAGGACTTGAAACGCTAAAACTACAGTTCGTCAAACACGGAAATTCACAAACCACTGACCACATCCCGCGCTACGCACTCTGGGCTCTGCTCCTTTGCTTGTGCGCTTGTAATGGATGCGCAAGTCTCACCCCTTGGAAAAAAGAAGATGAGTACGCTCGCGCAAAAAATGCCATCGAAGGCTACGAAGATAAAGAAGGCAATTGGGTACGTCCCGAAGGCGCTCGCGCCGATAAACAGATGAACTCCGATGTTCCAAAAATCTTCAGAAAAATCCCAGGCCTAGGCGATCGCGAAATCAATAAATCTCTCGCCCGCGAAAAACTCCAACAAGCAAACGAAATCTACTCAAAAGCCACCGAACTCAACGCCGAAGCCGACGCAGATGCTCGACATGAACAATTCCGAATCGCCGCGAAAACCTACCTAGAAGCCGCAAAAAATTGGGAAAGTAGCTCTCTCGAACAAGACGCTTTTTTCATGGCCGGTGAATCGTACTTCTTCGCCGAAGACTACACCAGAGCCGAAAAATACTACGTCAAACTTATCAAAGATTACCCGCGTACACGCTACCAAGACCGAGTCGACCAACGACGTCTTGCAATCGGGAACTACTGGCTGCAATTCCCCGACAAATTCTATCACCTGAACTTCACCGACAAAAAACGCCCTATCAACGACACCGAAAATCACGGCAAACGCGTCCTGGAAAAACTTCTCCTCGATAGCCCCACCGGAAATCTCGCCGATGATGTCACCATGGATATCGCAAACACCGAATTCAAAAGAGAAAATTGGAACGAAGCCGTCGACCGCTACCGCGATCTAATCACCGTCTACACCGATAGCCCCCACCAATTCAATGCCCACTTCCTCGGCGCAAAAGCAGCCCTACTCTCCTACCAAGGCTCCCAGTACTCCGCAGAACCACTCGATCAAGCCGATAAATTCCTGAATCAACTCGTTCGCCAATTCCCCAAAGAATCCTCCGAACGACGTGAACAAATCGGTGAA
>JBIJCS010000155.1:0-9336 GCA_044344575.1 Pirellula sp.
AGAATCGGCTAGGATGGGTGTTGGATAGAGAAGGTATCGGATCGAGTTTTGGAGTGGATAGCGGTGTCAGCGATGAATAGGCAACTGTTGGTATTGGTGTGTCTGAAGTGTTTTGTTTTGATGGGATTGGGGCGAGTCTGTGCCCAGACCAGCGAGTTGATTCGCGATACATGGGGGGTGCCGCACGTGGTATCGGAGAGTGAGGCGGCGGGGATGTATGCGTTGGGATATGCGCAAGCGGAGGATCGTCTAGAGGACATTTACATGGCGATCCGGACGGGGTTGGGACGGGTATCCGAGGTGCAGGGGCCATCTGGATTGGAGCAAGACTATTTGATGCGGCTGACACACAACGACACGTTGCATGAGGCATATTTTGCGAAAGCCCCGGAGCAGGTTCGCAGGAACTTGGAGGCGTTCACTGCGGGTATCAAAGCTTACATTGCGGAGCATCCTCAGGAGGCTGCGGGCGTATCGGTTGCGATTGAGCCGTGGCATCCGTTAGCGGTGGGTCGCGCGATGATACTTCGGTGGCCGATTGGGACGGTGATGGATGATTTGAAGAATGGGCCGGAGCGGACCAAGCCTGCAGCGGGATCGAATCAGTGGGCGGTATCTCCGAAGCGTTCTGCGGACAAGTCTGCGATCTTGTTATCGGATCCGCATTTGACTTGGGAGGGGTTAGCTGTTTTGTATGAGGCTCGGTTTCATGGAGGGGACTTGCACATGAACGGGTATTATTTGATTGGCTCACCGATGTTAGCGATTGGTCATAATCAGCGGGTGGGCTGGTCATTGACGACGGGGGGGCCAGATACATCGGATGTCTACCGGATCAAGTTTCGTTCGGAGCCGAGACCGCAGTACGAGTATGATGGCGAGTGGAGAGATATACGCATTGAGAAGTTTACGATTGGGGTGAAGGGCAGCGATTCGGTGGAGCGGGTGGCAATGTATACGCATCTCGGACCGTTACTGGGTGCTCCGGACATAAAAACGGGGGAGGCTTATGTGGGTGCATCACCTTATTGGGAGCAGACTGGGCTGTACGAGCAATTTTACGCGATGGCGCATGCGAAGGATGTACGGGAGTTTAATGAATCGTTGGGGATGCATCAGTACAATGAGCAGAATGTGATGGCAGCGGATGTTGAGGGGAACATCTCGTACGTGCGCAATGGAGCCACTCCGATACGACCTGAGGGATATGACTGGAAGCGGCCAGTGGATGGTACGACGAGCAAGACAGCTTGGAAGGGGATTCATCCGCAGTCGGATTTGGTGCAAGTAATGAACCCGGCGAAGGGATACATGCAGAACTGCAACATCAGTCCTGCGAACATGATGGTTGGTTGCGAATTAACGCCGGAGAGGTACCCCGAATACATTTATAATGTTTCTTGGGATTCGAATAATCCGCGTGGTAAGCGGACGGTGGAGTTGCTCGATACCGATCGTTCCATCACGATGGAAGATGCGATGAACATTGTTTTGGATGTGTATGATCGGCTTGCTGAGCGATGGCAAAAAGAGTTGCGTGAATCGGTAGCGATGCATGGACAAGCGTACGAGGGGGATGTGGAGTTTCAGGAGGCTGTACGCGGGATATTGGAGTGGGATGGGCAGTACCGAGTTGAGGCGACCGCGTCGGCTTTATTCAAATTTTGGCGTTTGAAGTGTGGTGAGAGAATGGATCTGACGGCGATGGGTCGTGGGGAGGCGTTATCCTCTGAATCTCGCCAGCAGTTGCTTGTGCACTTCAAGGAAACGTTGGGAGAGATGAAGGAGCGGTATGGGAAGTGGAATGTGCCTTGGGGGCAGATTCACGTGGTTGGTCGGGGAGGGATTTATTTTCCGGCTCCGGGAGCGGACTACAATTCGGGGGACAAGGAAGCGAATTTTTCGGAGACGTTGTTAGACGTGCGCAGTGTGCCTTTGAAGGAACTCCCTGGAGTGCAGGTGGCGAACAGTGGATCGATGGCGATGATATTGATGTTTTTTGATTCGCAGGGGGTTCGGTCATTTACTTGTACGCCTTGGGGGCAGTCAGGGCATTTGGATTCACCGCATTACATTGATCAAGCGGCGGCATTATATTCTCGTCGGTTGATGAAGCCGACTTGGTGGGCCCTCGACGAGGCGCGTGGGAATGCGGAGTCTACTCGGATGTTTGAGTATCGTTCGACGGCTCCTTGAAGTGGATAAATTAAGTAAAGACTATGAAAAAGACCGTCGGTTTGATTGCGCTGATTCTTTGTGTTGGTTTGTTGCTGGTTTGGATCTATGGTGGCTTGAACCGAGATGTGAGCCCATTGGTTGATGATGTCAGTGAGTTAGAGGGGAGGCGGTTTGCCGAGGAGGGGAAGACAGATGGGCAAGGAGTTGCAGGGGATGGTGCTTCGGTGGCGACCGGTTCTTCGTCTCATTCTGTGGCGGAGTTGCAGGCCCGGTTTGCGGATCCACGGTTAACCTATCGTACGGAGTTTCGGAATGTTCATCCTGATGTGCAGTATGTGGGCGATAGTGCTTGTGTGGACTGTCATGCGACATTGTGTACGACATTTCATCAGCATCCGATGGGTCGTTCTGCGATAGTGGCGGGGAGTGACAGTTTGGAGCGTTATGGTCCGGAAGCGATGAATCCGTGCCAAGTTGGTCCGTATGAGTTGAGTGTGCGGGTAGAGAATGGGCAGATGGTGCATGCGTTAAGTGCGCAGGGGGTGGAGGGAGAGCGGTTGCCTCAGATGGATATGCCAGTGAGTATCGCGATAGGATCAGGGACTCGAGGTAGGTCGTATTTGGTATTGGATGGGGATGCGGTGTGGCAGAGTCCGGTGAGTTGGTTTAGTACGACGGGGCGTTGGGATGTATCGCCGGGTTTTGATTTAGGTGGTGCGACGCAACGTCCTACGATATCGAATTGTCTTTATTGCCATATCCAGGACCACAAGGTGGTCGAGAATTCGGTGAATCGGTATCAGTTGCCGTTGGCGCGATCGCAGTTATCGATTGGTTGCGAGCGTTGTCATGGTCCGGGGGAGTTGCATGTGCGGGAGCAGATAGAGGGGAGGGGTGTCAAGGTCGCGGAGCGGCTTGAGGTGAAGGACACGAGCATTGTGAATCCGAAGCATTTATCGAACGAGTTGCAGATGTCGATCTGTGCGCAGTGTCACTTAGCGGGTAAGGCGCGAGTGGTACGTCAGGGGCGTCAGGAATCGGAGTTCCGACCGGGGATGCCTTTAGAATTGTTTTTGAATGCGTACATTGCGCATCCGGAAGCGAAGTTCAAGAACAAGGCTGTTGGGCATTTTGATCAGATGTTGCAATCGAATTGTCGTTTGCCTGACGGGGGTAAGTTATTGTGTACGACTTGTCACGACCCGCATCAAAAGTTTTCGCCAGCGGAGGCGGAGAGGAAGTACTTACAAGACTGCAAAACTTGTCATAGCGAGAGGGGATGCAGTGCGTCACAGGAGGTTAGGGCCAAGCAGGATGATCATTGTGTTCGTTGTCACATGCCGACGAATACGAATACGAATATAGCGCATACCAGTCTTACAGACCATAGGATTTTGCGGGATCCGAGTGAGTCGGTAGCGGTCAGTAATGAGTTAGCTGATGTATCGGTATTGGTTCCGTATTTCCAGAGTGAGTTACTGAGTGAACAGGAGCGAGGGCGGAATTTGGGGATAGCACTTTCGAAGTTTGCGGAGAAGATGCCGGCGACCTTACCGTTGAAGCAAAGAACGGTGACTATGGCTCGAGAGTTGCTAGGGGCATCATTGCAGGAGTGGCGTGACGACACGGAGGGGTGGTTAGCGTTAAGTAGTTTGGAGATGGGATCGGGGAACGGGGCGGGGGCAATTCAAGCGTTGCAGTCGGCGATGCGTTCGAATCCCAAGGATGAAAATGTGTTGAGTATGTTGGCGTTTATGGCGGAGAGTACAGGGCGTATGGAGTTGGCGTTTGGGGCGTTAAGTGACTTGGTGGCGTTCAATCCGTCGAGTCAGGATTACCGGCTAAAGCGGATGGTGATGTTCATGTCTGCTGGGGATTTTTATCAAGCGGAGGCGGAGAGTCGCGAGTTGTTGCGTATGAATCCGTTGCAGCCGACGGCTCGGTTGGTATTGGGGATTTGTTTGTATGGTGGGGGGGATAAGAAGGGTGGTAGGAAGGAAGTGGACACGGCATTGAGTTTGGCAACTTCTGCGCAGCAGCGAGCTGCGATTCAGGGGTGGTTTGATCGATTTCTGGCGTGGCAGGCGAAGTCCGAGTGAATGGGGTTCGTGCAGTTTCGTTGTTTGGATGGTCAAGAGCACAGGCGTCAAGATTTTTGGTTTGGTCCAAGGGTAGCGAAGGTAAGTATGTCAGAGGTCAAGCGATTGGGGGTTCGTTCTGCCGGGTTACGTGGATTGAGAACGCTGGGGGGTGAGGTCGGGGAGTATTCGTCTGAGTGGGCGATGGAGTTTATCTGCCGTTATGATTGTTGGCGGTTAGGGCGATACCTTGGGGTAGGGGATGGATCACGGGGTCGGATTGAAAGTGTAGGTGGAGCGAGTGTTTTATGTTTTAATGACGTAGGGTATTTCAACCGCGTGTATGATTTTGGCGCGGAGACGGTAGCGTTTTTGCCAGAGATTCTTCGGGTTTATTCGAGTTGTTGGGGGCGGGAGGGGCGTTATGGGATTGAGTTGATTGCGCAGTGCGGGTTTGAGTTCGGGGCGGTAGACTCGTTGTTGCGGGCCGAGGGGTTTGGGCCTGGAGAGGTGATGGTGCGGCTTGGATTACCGCTGGATCGTGATCAATCGTATTTTTCGAGGAAGGTGCGGGATCAGGGGAGTGGGGTGGGTACATCCGGTTTGGTGGACGAGTTTCGGGGGGTGTTTCGCCAGCCGCAGCGAGAGGAATTGGATGCAGTGTTGGGATTGTATCTTGATGGGTTTGGGGCTCCGAGGGGGAATTATGAGGCGGCCAAGAGAAACATGATGCAGTTGTTTGAGCGTCCCGACTTTTTAACGTGGTGTGCCTTTGGGGCTGATGGATTGGAAGGTTCCTATCCTTTGGCGTTAGGGATGCTTTATTTAAACGGTGGGGGAGCGGTGTTAGCGGCGGGAGTAACGCGGGAGGAGTATCGGAATTTGGGATTGCATGAAGCGATGATCCAGTTGCGGATTGCTCACGCAAAGGCTTTGGGGTGTTGTTCGATTTATACTTGGACGCAGTATGGTGGGCAGAGTCATCGCAATTTGTTGGCTTGTGGGTTTGAAGAGTTGCGTGTGGATCAGGTATGGAGGAAGGAGTCTTTGGGGGGCTTGTGTTGAGGTAGTTGATTGGGTGGAGGGTGTTGTTGGGACATGGAGCAAATGTAGAAGATGGATTTAGGGAAGGAATTACCTCGGTCGGTGGGGGTACCGGACTGGAGCACGCTTTGGGACGAGTCGTTTTGCGGAGTGCCACGAGAGGAGTTTACGCGGTACGCGGAGTCAGGGCGTTTGCATCGATTATTTGACGCGATGGTGGAGCGTTATTCGGACCATATCGCGGTGGTGGGAACACGTACGTTGAGTTATCGAGAGTTGCAGCAGTTGTCGTGGCAGGCAGCAGAGCGTTTGAGTGATTTTGGAGTGCGTGTGGGGGATATCGTTGGAATTGTCTCTGAGAATGATTGGGGGAGTATCGCAACGGTCTTGGGGGTGTTGCGATTGGGGGGAACTTGTTGTTTGGTCAGTCCGCGAGAGAGTCCGGTTGAGGTTTGTGAGCGACTAGCACCAGCAGAGCGTGTTTATTGGGTGTTATCGGAGGGGAGTGAGGGTTGGTGGGAGGGGTACAGTCGGTGTTTAGACCATGGGGATGGGTTGGGGTTGGGAATGGGTGAGTTATTTCGTGGTGGTGAGGGGAGTGCGGAGCGGTTCAGAGCGTTGAAGGAGGGGGAGGATTTCGAAGGACCGGCGTTTTTATTTTTTACATCGGGGTCAACGGGTCGAGCGCGGGGGGTGATGATGAGTCATCCGTTTATCGTCTTGGACATTGTTCGGCAGATCAACGATTTGGGGGTCTGTCCGAAGGATCGACTCGATCTTTTGTTTTCGCCGAGTTTCAGTGCATTTTTGGCTCCGACATTTTTAGCGTTGTGCAGTGGTGCGAGTTGTTGGATTCGTGCGTTTTCTCAGGGTATTCCGATCGATTTAGCAGAATGGTTAGAGCGATCAAGGATCACGATATCCACGATGTCTGTATCGTTGATGCGTGGGGTGATGCGGCAGTTTCCGCTTGCGCCTAATTGGCCATCGTTACGCGTTTTGAGTGTTGGTGGGGAAGCTGTGTTCGCCAGTGATGTGGAGTTGTTTCGTGAGCGAACGCATCGGGGTGCGATCTTGCAGAATGCGATGGCTTCTACGGAGACGCGAACCTATGCGCAGTACTTTATTGGGCATGAGGGGGAGATACCGAGTCCGTTACCCATTGGCTATCCCGTGTTGGGTAGGAGGGTGGAGTTAGTCGATCGAAGTAACCGATTGGTGCGGACGGGAGAGACGGGTCGCATCACGATTTTTGCGGGTAGGCTTGCGGATGGATATTGGTTGGAGGGAGGGTCGGATAGTACTACTTTTGAGAAGTTGGAGGATGGAGTCCTGTATAAGTCATCGGACTTGGGTTACATGGACAGCGGAGGTCGATTGGTTTTTGCGGGGCGTACTGATTCGGTGGTTAAGGTACGTGGTCAGAAGGTATCTCTTGTGGAGTTGGAGGTGGCGTTGCTGCGGATACCGGGAGTGGAGCAAGCCGTTGTTGAGTCTATGGATATGTTGGGGGGCGATCCGTTTATCGTGGCGTGGGTTCGAGCGGAAGAGGCGCAGACGGAGGAGAGGTTACGAGGAGAGTTAGTCCGTAGGGTTTCTACGGTTGCGATGCCTCGAGAGATCCGAGTTGTGCAGGAATTTCCTAGGACGCGGACGGGGAAGGTGGATCGGTTGGCGTTGCGGTTGGAGATGCAGCGTTGGATGGAGGGACGGAATCGGGATGTAGAATCTCGAGGTGGTGGGGATACGATTTTGGCGATGTTATCGCGGTTTTTGGGGAGAAGTGTGGAAAACCGAACGAAGGTATCGAGTTTGGGAATTGATTCGTTACGGGCATTGGATTTGGGGATAGAAGTAGCGAGGGAATATGGGAAGCGATTGACGTTGGAAGACATCGTACGATGCGAGACGGTGGAGGACTTGGTGGTGGCGATTCAAGCGGGTTTGCAAGTTGGGTTGTTGAGGGTCATTGAGAAACCCCGAGAGGGCCGTCCGCACTTGATCTTATTGACATCGATTGCAGGGAAGTCTGATGAGTATGAGTGGTTGCTTCGTGGATTGCGGGGTGGTGGGTTGGATTTCGATGGGGTGGGAGTAACGGTGATAGAGGCGGGGCGATTGCGATTGGGAATGGGAGTGGCGTGTGAGATTGGTGAGTTTGCCGAATTGATTTTGGAATCGGTGGAAAGTACGATCGATGAATCGGAGGGGGCACCCGTTGTCATTGTTGGTTATTCGTGGGGTGGTTTTTTGGGATATGAGCTAGCGGCACGATTGCAGGCTCGAGGAAGGACGGTTTCTCATCTTGTATTGATCGATAGTGTATTGGGGGTTCGTTGGGGTGAGTTAGGTTGGAAGAGTATGCTGGCTGCATGTTATCGATCTGTTTTGAATTTGCCGCAATGGATTTGGAGCGATGCGTTAGGGATGGGGTTAGCGGGATGGCGATTAGAGTTAATAAAGAAGATGCGTCGGGATGTATGGCGGATGGACAACGACATGAATGCAGCGAGAGATTCGTTGTATGGTCAGCAGTATGTAGCTGCGGTGGCTTATTGCAATGGTGAGTTTGGTCGATTGGAATACATTGGGAATCTTACGTTGTTACGTGCGAGGACACAGAGTTTGACAAAACCGAGTTTGGGTGCTTTGGGGTGGGAGCATAGAGGGCGGGTCGTACCTCGAGTGGAGGTTGTAGCGGGAAATCACGTTACTCTTTTGCGAGAGCCGAGGGTCAAGGGAGTGGTTCGAGTTTTAGGGAGCATCATGGGTGAGGTTACCCACGAGATTCGTTGACGAACCATCCGGATGCGATTTGCGGGGTGGGTTCGATCGAGAGTTGTTTTTCGAGTGCTTCGATTGGTGAGGCGAGTCGCCAGAAACGGGCGATCGAGTTGCTGAAAGTGTGTTTGAGTTTTATCGAGTCTGGGGGGGAGGTTGAGCATAGGCCTAGTTTTCCTTCGTGATCGATGATGAGAGTTGGGTGTCGATGAAAGAAGGACTGCACATCGGTGTGTTGTGGATCGATCAGTAAGAAGTGAGATCCGAATTGTTCGAAGGAATCGGATATTGATGCGTTCCATCGCATTTTGTAATTGAGGACACCATCACTGAGAAATGGAGGGCTACCGCCGAGGTCAAGGGTATGGCATCCGAGTTGCTTTGCGTGTTGTAAAGCGGTCCAGATACGGAAAGCTTGGACTCCATCTTTAAGAATGGAGTTTGAACCGTTTAGCCAACCGGATTGCATTAATTTGAAGGTCGATCCCGAGCGTTTACACAGGCCTGCTGCAATGCATTGATTGTCATTGAAGATTTGAAGAAACTCTGCGTGTTGCTCGACTATTTCGTGTTTGACTTTCGAGGGTGAGAGGATGACGCTTTCATTGCCGTGAGCCAGATGCATTGAGGGAAGGAGAAAGGATTTATAGAATTCTGGGATGAAGTCCAGTGAGCTGGAGAACACTGCCCGCAGTTGAGATTTATGCAGACGCTTGAGGAGTTGCCGGCGATCTTGTGGAAGTTGTTCGATGAATTCGTTGAGGTCATTAGGTACAGCGATGTGCATCGGCACGAATTTTGGGATTTTGAAGGTATAGTGTTCCAGGGACGGGCAGGGTTTCTTTGCTAGTACGGTTAGCCCGTGGAGTTCATTTTCTGCTAAGAGGCGTTTTGGAAGGGATCGAGAGAGGTTGAGGGAGAAGCGTCGTTGCGGGTTATTGGTTTGCAGAAAGAGACGTGCAAAGCGGAGACGTTCTAGGGTTGATCCGCAGGAGACGAAGCTACGGTGTGTTGTATTGGATTGGATAGTCCAGTAGCCGAATTGCCCGCAGGTAGCTTCGACTTTTCTTGAAAAGCGTTTGAGCAGGATTTTTGAGTTGATGAGTAGGGTAGTCATTTGGGTGGTTGGGATTGTAGATTGGAGGTAAGCTATGGGTTGTGGTGGGAGTTGTGCTTGGGGCATTGATTTGTTGGCTCGGGAGATAGTAGAACGACCATGAAGTTATTCTTTCTTGCATTGATGGTAGTGGGGATA
>JBIJCS010000156.1:0-9309 GCA_044344575.1 Pirellula sp.
CCATGGAAGAGTTCCTAGATGACTACATCGAGCGCCATGGGGCAAGTCGCAAACCGGCTACGGTTGCGGTTTGGAAGCAGGTGGTGGCGAACCTCAAAGAGTTCATGCCCGAGGGAATTCGGATCAATCAGATCACGGCTGGTCATGCCAAAGAATTTCACGAAAAGCTCAAAGCCAGAGGGATGGCCACGACGACGATCCACAAACGGATCCAGTTTGCGCGGCAATTCATGCACGATGCAGTCGACTGGAAGATCATCGACGAAAACCCGTTCTGCAAAGTAAAAACGCAGAAGAGTTCGGTGAAGGTCAACGAGTTCGTGCCAAAGGAAGTCGTCGACAAGCTGATGAAGAAGGCCAATCCCGTTTGGCAAGTGATCTTGGGCCTGAGTCGCTACGGTGGGCTTCGGACACCCTCTGAAACATTGTCGCTTCGCTGGGACGACATCGACTGGGAGATGAACCGGATGAGTATCCCCGAGCCAAAGGTCGAGCACCACGAAGGCCGTGGCATTCGGAGTTGTCCGATTTTTCCTGAGCTTCGACCGATCTTGGACGAAGCCTTCGAGATCTTCGGAGACAAGAGCGAATACGTGGTCGCTGCACCGCAGTACCGCGCCGCAGCCAACACGGCGATGGGTTGGAAGAACGCCAACTTACGCAGCGAGATGACACGACTGCTGCGCCGCGCCGGCGTTTCAGGTTGGCCACGATTGTTCCACTCGATGCGGGCCAGCAGACAGACGGAACTCCAGCGAGAGTTTCCGTTGCATGTGGTTTGCTCTTGGCTTGGCAACTCACCACGCATCGCTCAGCAGAGTTACCTGCTTGTGACCGAGGATGATTTTGCAAGAGCGGCTGGGGCGAAGAGGGTGAAGGTAGAGTGATTGGTGGTGTGGGGAGGGTGCCCGGAAACGGGCATCGTTAATCGATGTTATGTCACGATTTAGTGTTTGAGTCTCATCGATTTACAGGAATAAGATTGCTTGAGACATGGAGACGCCCTGAGTGGTGCAATTCACTTAGTGCACTTTTGATTTGGTCAGAACTGGGTGGCGAAATTTCGATACTCGACATCTTGCAGCGGCTGGAGATATCATGCTCAAGCCATGCGATCAGTTCGTCGATGCTAGAACAATTTCCGTCAGTGGCACCTCTCCAATTGATCAACGACTGAACCACCAATTCAACGTTCGGTCGAAATGGGGTTTCGACCTGTTTTGCAAGCGAACCTTCGCTGCGCAACTGAATCTGATCATTGATCGAAAATATTCGCCATAGATCAATTCTATGCTCCTCCAACACATAAATTGGCTTTCCAAGGGCCTCAAGGCGCTCAACAAAACCAATGAACACTTGATAGTTAGGCGGCGACTCGATCTGCTCGGTTCCGGAATCCGTCTCAAACAGCACTTCAGGTTTTTTACATCCAAGAAAGATTCGCTTTACAACAGGACTTCGGGCAAGGACAAGCATTGCGTACAATAGATGCAAGTAAGGATCCTCAAAGCCAGAATACCTACTTACTACTACCGCCTCCTCGAAATTGGCATTTCCTGCGGTAAGTGCTACGTTAAAGCGAGGACGAAAAGAAAACGATTTTACCATTTTAGGCCTTACTGCAGAATATAGTGTTGTCGCTATGCCCATCGTGGCTTTTCGCCACCAATCGTAATTCGACGGTTCTTCATGAGTCTTACGGTTTCCATCCGCATCCTGCTATTGACGAACGGCGATGTTGACCGAGCCCCCGCCAATACAGCTTCCATTTCGCAACGGACTGTCGGGTGCTTCGGTCCAACATTTGGTTCGGCGACGGGCCGGGCGACAGGGTGATGGTTTAACATCACGGGCGCGCGTCTTCGACGCGAAAACTCAACGCAGCCGTGTCGCCTTGCTTTATCCACGCAGCGTGATCGGGAGCTACGTCCTGACACATTATCTGAATCGCATGATTATCGTGGACAGTCAAATACACCACCCCGTGCATTGTTTGACCGGACAGGCCTTCGCGTGCCGCACTTGTAGCGACACCGCTCCACGAACTGCGTACGAAGGGCAATCCGTTGATTGTCCCATGTTCGGGAGGTGTAGCTATCCACTCCTGCCGACGTTGCTCGATTCCGCGCAACATATCCTTGAGAAGGTTCGCGAGTGGAGTTTTTGAGTCCCGAGCCGACAATTCGGTGATTATCACCATAAACTGTGGGTACGTTTCGTCGGCGCGAGCCGGGCCGACCCAGTAGTACGTTTTAGCATGAGTTATTGGTTCTTCAATGGATTTGATGAATCGAAAGCTCTCCGGCGGCCGGATTTCAAACTGCGACATTTTGTAAGGCACGCCTAAAGAATTTGAGTCAGATTCCCCGAGAGACCAATCCGGCAGTTGGCCTTTCGGAGCAACCGGCTCGGTCTCGCGAGCGGACGTTTCAGTGCCAGCGGACTTAGGAGAAAGTGGCGTAGGTTGCCGATTGCAGCCGGACAGCCATACGCCTGCGATTAGCGGCAGGGCGACGAGGATGATCCGGGTTCTCTGTTTCATTATTCGATGGTTCATGAAGGAATCGCCAAACACCAGTCGCCACCAAGTTCGCGGAGGTGATGCTGAGGTGGTGAATACACTTCGCCGCGAACTTTAGTGCTCGACTTTGGTACGCCCGACATGGGCATTGGTTTATGCGGTTAAAGTCCCCTGCTCGAGACAAGAGACTGAAGGAGTTCAGTGTACCAAATGACCGCTTCGAGAGGACAAGCACGAGGTATGGGTGACGCATTTACGGTGGTGTCGGGAGGGTGCCCGGAAACGGGAAGGATTACCCGATTTCGACGCATCTATCGGCTGCCAATGAAGCAGTCCTGAACAGGATTTCGGTATTAAGTAAGTGCGTTGATTCGTGATGGAATCAATGTTCTAGCTGTTTGGTGGTCCTGTTTCGATCCCATTTAGTTTCTTGATGGTCTCCTCACGGACGACAATTCGACTACCAATCGGAATCGATTCTTTGGTTCCATTTGGGAACATCGGTGTTATAGTCCATTTGCTTCCACCGCCGCGCAACGATAAGTGCTCAATTCCAAACTTGACCACAAGGGGGACATCGGTGCCGTCGGGCCTCATAATGCGAACTTCATCTGTGAACGCCGTGAACCGTAGTGGTTCAGCGGGGAGATCAATTGTTGGCACGACAACGAGACCTCGACCTTCGATGAGAAAGTGGTCTTCGACAGTGAGCAAATGTGTGTGAGGCATCACATAGGAGCCGAACGACGCGCACCACCGCGGTCGCGGCAAGTGATGCTTGATTCAAAAAAACGGCCGACCCGCGACTCCGGTGCATGCGATGGGTGCGCTCGTCATGGGCATTAGTTTATGGGGTTCAAGTCCCCTGTGCGAGATTGGAATCTCGAGGAGACCAGTATACCAAATGACAACTTCAAGAGAACAAGCACTGGGTGGTGCGGGGAGGGTGCCCGGCAAACGTCATCCTTACTCGATTTATCCGCCGTTTTTGGATGTTGGGATTCGACAAGGATTGCGAATTGCGTTTGAGAGCAAAATTGCGGCAACAAACGATCCGAAAAGCAATATCGCAGCGAATATGCATCTGAGAATCAAACCAGAGAAGTACACAAAGTCTTGGTCAGGTTGCCTGTCCCAGTCTGGTTTCGTCATCTCATCTCGAATCCATGCAGCGTCGAGTAGTCCATAAACGACGCCCACGACGGGGATCGTTACGAAAAGAGCACGTCCGCCGAATCGATAACAAAGCGCACCGTTTACGACTAGCATCGCAATGAGAGCGAGCCATCCATGCGGTCGAATGAATTCTAGGAGTAAGTACAAATTGGATCGCTCAATGTCCGAGTGATTTTCAAGCGGATAACGACACGGCTCACCTGCTGCCGCCGCTTTGGTCGGCCGTCAGGTGCAGCGTCTGGTTCGGCGTCTGAACGTGGCCCCCGTTACTTCTTGGGCGAAGGTGCGTCTTTCCCCAGTTCCTTCATCGCGGCCTTAATCCGCTCGTCGGTCCAATAGCCGGAGGGGTCGAAGAAATGTGTCCTGGGGTACATCTGCATGAGTTCATCCAATTGCTTCGCCGTCATCTCGCCCTTCCCAGCTCCCATCATCACCATGCGGTCCTTGTTGGATACCAAGGCCAGCCCCTTTGCGGTCACGTCGGTCATGCACACGTTGAGGTCTTCCAGCTCCGTCATCCCCTTGAGTGCGGCCATTCCCTCGTCGGTGATCTGGGTGCCATACAGTCCGAGGTAGTGCAGTTTTGTCAGCCGCGCGAGCGACGGCATCCCTTTGTCAGTGATCTTGGTCTTGTTCAGGCCCAGGTACTTCAGATCTTTCATGCTCACCACGGCGCGCATATCGTCGTCGCCGAAGTTCGCATTCGACAGGAACAGGTCCTGCATCTTGGTCAACCCGGCCAGATGAACCCACCCGGCGGTCGTGACATTCTTGCTGTCCGTCCAGAACCGCTTCAACTCCTTCATCTGGCCGATCCGCTGCATTCCGGCGTCATCCACGTAGTCCCCGCCCAAGGTGAGTTGTTCCAAGCTCTCCACCCCATTGAGGAACTTCAGGAAGCCCTCCTGGGTGACCGCGGATTTCGTGTGACCGAAATCCTTGATGGACTTTGTGTAATTGAATTCCTTGAGGCCCTTGACTTGCCCGGCGTAGCCGAGAACCTCGTCTGTCACGGTGTACTCGCCGAGGCTTAGGGACTTGAGCTGCTGCAGTTTCGGCAGGACCGCGAACGCGCCGGCTGGCACGTCGGTCGCGTACAGCTGGAGGTAGCGGAGTTTCGGCAGCGCGGCGAGAGTGGCCAGGCCTTCTGCGGTGACCTTGCCCTTGTAAAGCGAAACCTGTTCCAATTCCGGCAGTTGGGCGATCAGCCGCAGGTTCTCGTCTGTGGCATTGATCGTCTCACCCCCATTTTCGCCGAGGCCGAGGTTGATTGCCGGACCGCCGTCCTTCGTTTCGATCGTCAGATTCAGCAAGCTGACCTGGTTCGCCTTGAGTTTCGCCAGTACGGCTTCGCGGTCCACGGGCTCCGGCGGGTCGGCAGCCCACACGGTCGAGCCAACGGATAGGATCAACATCGAGATGAAGTAGTACCGCATGAGTGACCTTGTGACTCGGTGACAGGGAACGCCCTTCTATTCCTAGACATCACCCAGTCGGATGCGTCCTGCCGAACGCTGGCCATCACCGAGCCGGACAGGAAAAGCCTCTCAGGTCAAACTCGGCCGATTTCCGGCTTCGGTGCATGGCATTGGTACGCCCGTCATGCGCATTAGTTTATGGGGTTTAGGTCCCCTGTGTGAGATAGGAATCTCTGCGAGATCAGTATACCAAATGACCACTTCCAGGGTACAAGCATATGTGATGGCTACTTCGGCACGAACGGTGTGTGGAGGGTGCCTGGTGACAGGCATCCTTAACCGATTTATGCAGTTCGTGGTTCCGGGATTTGGCCCATCGCTTCTAGCGATGGCAACACCAGATTTGCGAGTTTAGCGATGTTGCGAGCGTCGTCGATGCCCCGGTGATGTGTCCCGTCAAGAAGCAGGCCGGCGTGTGCCAACGCTCGCTCCATGCCGCAGACCTTTGTTCTGAATACGCTTGCGAATTGCTTTTTCAGGTTGATGTGTGATTCGAATGTCGAAGGCAATGTCATGCCGTGTCGATGGCAATCAGTTCTGAATTGGGTGAGGTCGTACCCACCCCAAGAGCAGAGCACGAATGGCGCGTCACCAATCCAGTCTATGAAGTCGTGGAAGACTTCGCCGAAGTAGTCGGCTGTATCAACGTCGTGTTGCCGGATACTGGTAAGATTGCGACAGAATTCGGAGAGTTGAGGCTCAGATACAGGCTTGATGAAGCGATTGAACTCACGAGTATGAGGTGACGCAGATTCAGGAATCTCAACGGCACCGATCTCGATGATCTCCATCCGATCGTGGTCTCGGACGTCTTCCCAGCAGGTCGCTTCGAGATCAACAATGATGTATCTCAATCGTGTCACCTGCCTTTACTGCATAACTTGTCTTTTGGCGGATCGGCCTAACCCTGCAGGCAGCAACAATGCGAGCCATCACGCGAGCTAGCCATCCTCCAAAGCGCACGGTAGCGGATACTTATCGATGAGGCAAATTTTGGATAGGGTGACAGGCTGATTCGGTCTACCTTCATCGTCTCCGAGTTTCCACCCATCGCCCCAAAGTTCGAATCCTACCCCCTCCACTACAAAATCACCTGTTTCCCCTGTGAAAACGAAGGTTTCGAGACGACTCTTGCGACTCACTGGACGACTCACCAGGGGCCAAGGCAGCGCACAAGACGACGCAGCACCTGCAGGCATGGACAGGCATGGATAGGCAGGAAAGCCAAAGCAATTGGCCCTATATGCAAAAAACCCTGGGGAAACCAGGGTTTTGGAGCGGAGAGGACAGGAACCGAACATTTGAGTGTTTTCCTTGCGTTTTTGAAGAGTTCGAGAGGTACTTTTCCTTAGCAAGGTGATTAAAAACGAAGAACCACTGTCGACTACAGCAAGTCCAAGAAGGGTTTGAGTTCATGGACGGATTGGATCAATCCATGCCCTTCAAATACCTCTAAGAGTTCCACGGCCGTGTAGGGTGGTCGGCGTAAACTCTCCCTTTGCCGCTTGAAAACAGAGCAGACGGCTCCCGGTACCGTTGCAACAAGCGATGACAGAAACTCATCAGGGTGGAGAGACTCAATTCCGTAGCGGGAAAGTGCCTCGGCCGGAAAATCCTTAAGGTTGTAAGTGATGATCGCTCGAGCATCGGCGCGGATTGCAGCAGCCAACACATGACGATCATCCGGATCCGGCAAATCAACTGTATGAATTAGGCCCTCGTATCCGGTCATCAGGCAATCACGTACCGCCTCATTCATGAGACGTCGAGTTCTTGCGATACTTTCCGGGTTCAACTTTGGGTTGTTCTCAAGTAGGTTGCGTACCCACTCATCATGGATCATCTCCGTCCAGCGGGCGAAAACTAAGCCAGACTGTGCAATGCGAAGAAAGAGGTCTCGAATAGGTGCTGGGTAAAGGACATTCGCGTCGTAAATCGCAGTGATCGGGTGATCCATCAGTAGCCCAGCCCGAGTTCTTGAGCCTCCTGCGCAAGTTGATCCAGGACTTCGGAGCGGGCTTGGTCATCCTTTTTCTTGAAAGCAATTAGGTCGTCGAACCGAACTCGCCGGTATTTGCCAACGAGCCGAGAGGGGATCTTTCCTTCGTCAAGCAATTTGACCACATAAGGCCTCGATACATTGAGCAAATCCGCAGCCTGCTGCGTTGTCAACTCCGCATGCGTAGGAATCAATGTCACTGCATGACCTTGTGACATCTCGACCAGTAGATGAAGGAATAATCGCACCGCCGAAGTGGGGACAACCACCCCCTCAGTTGGATCGTCATCACCTAATCGGATTCGGACGCTCGTTTTCTTGCCTAGTTTGCGAGAGGCGAGGATCCGACTCGATTCAAGAGCCAAGCGGGCGTCTGTGTCGGTCGGAGAAACGGTTTCAAAATTATCTGGCAGAAGCGTAGACATACTCTCATCTCCAATAGCAGCTACCTAGATTATAGCGCACGGGAATCTACTCGAACCAGTCGAAAACGTCGAAACACTCGAAATTTTGGGTATTTGAGACTTTAGGCTACATACAGGCTCTCCCTTCGGAAACATTGTCGCTACGATGGGACGACATCGATTGGGAAATGAACCGGATGAGTATCCCGGAGCCAAAGGTCGAGCACCACGAAGGTCGCGGCATTCGTAGTTGTCCGATCTTCCCCGAGCTACGACCGATCCTCGACGAAGCGTTCGAGATCTTCGGAGACAAGAGCGAATATGTGGTCGCCGCACCTCAGTACCGCGCCGCAGCTAACACAGCGATGGGTTGGAAGAACGCAAACCTACGCAGCGAGATGACACGACTGTTGCGCCGCGCTGGGGTTTCGGGTTGGCCACGATTGTTTCATTCGATGCGGGCTAGCCGGCAGACGGAACTGCAACGCGAGTTCCCGTTGCATGTGGTTTGCTCTTGGCTTGGCAACTCACCACGCATCGCCCAGCGGAGTTACTTGCTGGTGACCGAGGAGGATTTCGCCAAAGCCGCTGGCGTGGCGAAGCTGATGGTGTAGGGGAGCGCGTTAGGTGGCGTGAGGAGGGGGCAGGAGACGGGAGTCCTTATCCGATTTCGTCTTGCGTTTGGGTATTTGTCTTCGCATCTCATAGTCTTGGCCTATTCGACTAAGAAACGATCTACGTTACGGCTGTGCTTGATTAGCATACTTGGTCCGAAGATCGGCAGTAAAGTCCTAGCCGTGTTATCTCGAATCCAGCACGCAACACTACCGCTCCATTGTCCGACCTTTCCAAGTCGATACGAATCCAGATTGATTGCTGCCACTCTTTTCTTTCGCAGCTCTAGAAATCGAGGAAGCAGTTTGTCTACTGGCAACTGCATTGAAAAAAGATGGAGCAAGCAGGATGCGTCTTCGATGGCCATACAGCCACCTTGACCAAGATTCGGAGTGACAGGATGTGCTGCATCGCCGATAAGAAGACAATTCCCGCGATACCAATTCCTTGATGGCCTCCGATCAATAACGTCATTTTGAATGATCGCATCCTCCGGTGTCGTTCTAAATAGCTCAGGTACAGGTTCTGCCCACGTACGGAATTCATTGCATAGCCTGTCTCGTTTATCCGACGCTCGCGTGCCTTGAGGTACGTTGACGGTCGCCCACCAGTACACCTTACGTTCTTTCAAAGTCGTAATTCCGACCCGACGACCACGCCCCCACCATTCACCCAAATACCCAGATTCGATACACGCAGGAGCCTCGGTAATTCCTCGAAAGCACGTGTAGCCCGAGTATCTTGGTGGTGGTTCATTCCAGAGAAGCGATCGAGTTCTTGAGTGAATCCCATCTGCTCCGATCAAAACATCAGCAACGTCACTGTGCCCGTTTGCGAATTCGACCTCTACTTGAGACCCTTTGTCTCGGATCGAAATCGCTTCGTAACCATACCCCGCTACGCCCAGAGGAAGACAACTGGCGAGCGATTCGACCAATCGAGCTCTGTGTATCATGCCGATAACGGGATGACTTCCCAAAGCTTCCTCAAGAGCGGAGGCGGGAAACGACACAGCAACGACACGACCTTCTTTTCCCCTAAATTCGCTTGTTCGTAAAGGTTCGATGTGCTTTCTTACAGCCTCGCCAGCACCAATCTTATCAAGCGATCGCAAAG
>JBIJCS010000157.1:0-9290 GCA_044344575.1 Pirellula sp.
TGTTCCATTTTTGCGGGAATGGCGAGGAATCCTGCTGGATCGGAGAGTGCGTTGCGGGCTGCTTCGAGCATGGGATCGGTCAGGTGTTTAACATTGGCGTCTGCTGCTTTGGCTTTTTGCCACTCTTGGTCAGTTTGTGCAAAGAGATCTCGGTAGTGCGATCGGATTGCTTCGCTATCTGAGTTAGCTGCTTTTTCTCGCCAAGTTGCGAAGAGGGGATTGTCGGTTTGAGCGTCGAGGAAGCGGCGAGCGTTGGCGAGTACACGCGGGTGAAGTGGAAGTGGTCTCGAGTCGGAAGCTGCGCCGGCGCGAGCCCAGTCGTTGAGCGTTGCTTCGGTAGAGAGGGTAGCAGCGACTGCGAGGTACTCTGCGGCGTCTTTGCGGACTTGTTCTCGCAATTTCTGGATCGCTTCATTTTTGAGTTTATTCCAACTTGCATTTTTTTCGGCGACCTGGGCGTCGATGGTTTTTAGATGTTGTTTTTCTTCGGGGGAGGCGAAGGAGGTTTCGTTCCAATGTTTGATAGCGCCGAAGTTGCTATCTCCGAAAGTTTTTGTTCCTTTGAAGATAGCGGCGAGGGCGTAGTAATCTTTTTGTTTGATCGGATCGAATTTATGGTCATGACAGCGGACGCATCCTAGGGTCATTCCAAGGAATGTTTTGCCGATCGCATCGATTTGTTCATCGATGGTATCCATCGTAAGTTTTTCGCGATCGGGTTCCGCGAGGACTTTAGCTCCCAGGACGAGATAACCGGTAGCGGTGATTGTCTCACGGTTGGCATCGGTCAGTAGGTCGCCGGCGATTTGTTCTTCGATGAATCTGTTGAATGGTTTATCTTGGTTCATCGCATCGATGACATAGTCTCGGTAACGCCAAGCGTTTCCGTAGGCAATATTTTCGTCCAATCCGTTTGAATCGGCGTAGCGGGCCACATCGAGCCAGTGGCGTGCGTAGCGTACGCCGTACTGGGGTGAGTTTAGCAATCGATCGATTTGTCGTTCGATTGCCTCCGGTGCAGTGTCTTGTTCGAAGTCCGTGTATTCATCGGCGGTTGGAGGTAGGCCGATTAGGTCCAAGCTTAGGCGTTTGAGAAGTTGTCTTCGGGTGGCGAGGGGGGGAGCGATGAGGTTGTTGGCATGGAGTTTTTCGGCGATGAAGGCGTCGATGGGGTTTTGTGGTGGTGGGCTATTGGGATCGGGATGGGTTGAGGAGGGAACTTTGGGTTTGGTTAGGTTCTGCATGGACCAGAATCGGCGACCATCTTCGATGCTCATGCCAAGGGCTTGGTTGGCGTGAGGGGCTTGGGTCATTGCATTGTCGGTTTGCTCTGGGGCTGCAGTACGCGGATCGGGAGCGCCTTGGAGGATCCACTCGTTGAGGATTGAGATGTCGTTTGGGGATAATTTGCCTTTGGGGGGCATTTGCAGATCGGGGTTGTTGTATCGAATGGCCGTCAGGAGACGGCTTTGATCGGGATTTTTCGGGTCGATTGCGAGGCCACTTTCTCCGCCTTGCAGGAGTGCTTGGCGGTGGTCCAACCGAAGCCCGCCTTGTTGTTCCGTACCGCTGTGGCATTCGTAGCAATGTTCGATGAGAAGCGGGCGAACTTTGGATTCGAAGAATTCGAGTTGTTGGGGGGAGATGGGTGGAGGGGGCGATGTAGGGTCGGGTTGTTGGGTTTGTGCGGTAGAGTTTTGTAGGAAGGTGCAGGAGAGGAGTGCAAGCGATAGCAACGTGGGGGAGAGTAGCGACTTGGTGGGGGGTGTAGTGTGGCGTGCTGGAGGCATAGTCGTTCCACTGGGTTGGAAGGGGGGCGGGTATCCGCACTGGGTCGACCGTGACCGGTGTCCGCTTGGAATTATAGCACACGCGGTGGGGGAGTGAGCGAATTGGAAGGTATTGGGGGGGAATGCTGGGTGGGGGGGGCGAGTCGAGTGGTTTCGTTAGAGTCTTGCTTCAAGTTCTTCGAGGCGAGCATAGGCAGCGAGGAGGTCGGCGTCGAGTTGTTCCATTTTCTTCGCATCGGCTGCGAGAGTTGAAGCGGGTGCTTTGAAGTACTCGGGGTCCGCCATTTTTTGGTGCAGTTCAGCTTGATGTTTTTCGATGGATTCGATTTGAGTTGGGAGGCGATCTAGTTCTTGTTTTTCTTTGTAGGAGAGTTTGGGTTTCGAAGTGCTGTTCGGTGTGATTGTTTGGGTATTCGATTGTGACTTCGGTGGTGTTTTTGTGGGGGATTGTTTTGAGTCGTCAGCGGCTTGGTTTTTGCGTTGTCGGATCCAATCGTCGTATCCACCGACGACTTCTTTGATGCCGTTGGGTTCGAAGACTAGGAGGCTAGTGACGACGTTATTGAGGAATGCGCGATCGTGGCTAACGACGATGAGTGTTCCATCGTAGTCAACGAGTCTTTCTTCGAGGAGTTCGAGGGATTCCGCATCGAGGTCGTTGGTCGGTTCGTCCATCACCAGGAGGTTTGCGGGTTGAGCGAAGAGTTTTGCGAGGAGGAGTCGATTGCGTTGTCCGCCTGAGAAGTACTGTATTTTTGATCGGGCTTCTTCGGGGGTGAAGAGGAATTCTTGGAGGTAGCCGATGACGTGTTTTGTTCGTCCTTGGACAGTGACGCTCGTGCGTCCGACACCGACATTTTCTTCGGCGGTTTTTGAGGGGTCGAGGATATCTCGATTTTGGTCGAAGTATGCGATTTGTAGTTTGGTGCCATGTCGCAGAGAACCTTGTGGGAGATTCTCGGTTTTCATGGGTTGCAATTCGCCGAGGAGTCCTTTGAGGAGGGTGGATTTGCCTGCTCCGTTGCGACCTAGGATTCCGATTTTATCGCCGCGCATGATGGTCAGGTCGATGGGTGGCACGATGACTTGATCGGCGTAACCGAAGGCTGCTTGTTTCAGCTCGCAGACGAGCATTCCGCTGCGTTCTCCTTCGTCGATATTGAGTTGGATGGAGCCAACTTTTTTGGGTCTTGCGGCGCGTTCGAGTCGCATGGCTTCGAGTCGTCGGACGCGGCCTTCGTTTCTTGTGCGTCGGGCTTTGATGCCGGTACGGATCCAGACTTCTTCTTGGGCTAGTTTTTTGTCGAACAGTGCGTCTTGTTTTTCTTGGGCGATGAGTTGTTGTTCTTTTCGGTCGAGGAAGGTTGAGTAGTCGCATTCCCAGTCGAAGAGTTTACCGCGATCGATTTCGAAGATACGAGTGGCGATTTTGGTGAGAAAGGCGCGGTCGTGGGTTACGAAGATGAGGGTGGCGGGGAAGCCGCTAAGGAAGGTTTCGAGCCAAGTGATCGAATCGATATCGAGGTGGTTCGTGGGTTCATCCAGTAGGAGGACATCGGGGTTCGCTACGATCGCTTTTCCGAGGAGGACTCGGCGTTTCATACCGATTGACAGCGGAGTGAAATCGGAGTTGAGGTCGAGTTGAAGTTGAGTTTCGACTCGTTCGATAGCTTGGTTTTTTTTCCAGTGGTTTTCGGGGAGTTCGAGATCGGGAGGGAGACCGGATTCGAGGATTTCAAGGACGGACCCTTTGGTTTCCGGCGGGACGTCTTGGGGAACAAAAGCGATTTTGGTTCCGGATTCGATTTCGATGGAGCCGGTTTCGGGTCGTTCGAGACCGAGCAGAAGTCTCATCAGGGTGGTTTTTCCGGCACCGTTTCGGCCGAGGAGGCCGATCTTATCGCCCCGGTTGATACGTGCTGAGACATGATTGAGCAGTAGTGGGCCGCGGAATCCGACGGACAGGTCATCGAGTGTAATCTGAGGCATTGTGCGATCGCGTAGGTGGATCCCGGCTTAATCGTTCGAGATCATTCGTCGGGTGGGAGGGCAGAACTATGGTCGTGAATGATTTTCCACTGACCGTCGAGTTTTTGCCATACCAACGAGAAGTTCCCTTCGGCGGGTTTATCTTTTTCCAGCCGCCATTTTCCGAGGGTCAGTGCGGCGGTTTGGCCGATTTGGGTGGTTTCGAGGGAGGAAAACTCGAGAAGTCCCATGGAGGACTTGTCTGGGTAGCGAGTTCGGTAGCGGTCGCGGGTTGCTTGCCAGCCTCTGGTAGTTTTTCCGCCGGAGGAGAACGTCAGAAGGTCTGATTTCCAATAGGCCTGCATAAAGTTATCGATATCGCCTTGGTTCCAGGCGTTTTTTTGCATATCGAGGATGTGATGCAGATCCTGTGCGAGGGGGGAGGAAGTCGGTGGTTGGGGCTTTCGAAAGGGGGATCCGATCAGGGGTAGGCAGAGGAGGGACACGAGGATGATCGAGAGAAGTCGCATAGGATAAATTCGCCTAAAATAGGAGTAGGATTGGAGGGGGAAGGTTGGGGGTGGGTTCCTCTTATGGGAAAAAAGCGGGTTGTATCTTAACCGTTTGGCGCTCTGGGATACTTTCGGTGGCGATGATTCTTTGTACACTTTGACGCTTTCGGAGATTCGTTTCTCAATCGTAGTTAGTAGCATTTGTGCGAGGAGATAATTCGGTGGCTTCTGGCAAGTATGTATTTACAAGTGAATCCGTTTCGATGGGACATCCTGACAAGCTTGCGGATCGGATTTCCGATAGCGTGCTAGATGCTCTCTTGGCACAAGACCCCAAGAGCCGTGTGGCGTGCGAGACGGTTGTTACCACCGGTTTAGCGTTGATCGTTGGCGAAATCACTACGAAGGCTGTGGTGAATTATGCGGACGTGGTGCGAGATGCGATTGTAGCCGTTGGTTACACGGACGATGAATGGGGGATTAGCGGTCGGACATGTAACGTGATGGTTGCATTGGATCGTCAGAGCCCGGACATTGCGATGGGTGTGGATGACAACAGTGAGAAGGGCAAGGACATTGGTGCGGGTGACCAAGGTTTGATGTTCGGCTACGCGTGCAACGACACGCCAGAGTTGATGCCGTTGCCGATTGCGTTGGCGCATCGGATTACGAATCGTCTGACTGAAGCGCGTTTCAAGAAGGAAGTTTCTTGGTTGCGACCGGACTCGAAGAGTCAGGTTTCGGTCAAGTATGAGGGTTACAAGCCTGTGGGCATTCACAATGTGGTGGTCTCAACGCAGCATTCTCCGGATGTGACGCATGCAGAGATTTCCAAGTTTGTGAAGGAGTCGATCATTGCGCCTTGTTTGCCGGCGGCGATGAACACACCGGACATTGAGTACCACATTAATCCGACAGGAAATTTCGTGGTTGGTGGCCCGCATGGTGACAGTGGATTGACGGGTCGCAAGATTATCGTTGATACGTATGGTGGTTGGGGGCGGCATGGCGGTGGAGCTTTTTCGGGCAAGGATCCGACGAAGGTGGATCGTTCGGCTGCATACATGGCGCGGCACGTTGCGAAGAACATTGTTGCTGCAGGTTTGGCTGATCGTTGCGAAGTGCAGCTTGCGTATGCGATTGGGGTTAGCAAGCCGGTTAGTGTCCGCGTGGACACGCAAGAGTCGGGCAAAGTTGATGACGAGAAGATTTGCAAGGTCGTTCAAGAGTTCTTTGACCTGACCCCAAGTGGTATTATTCGTTACTTGGATCTATTGCGACCGATTTATGTGAAGACTTCTTCGGGTGGTCACTTTGGGCGCAATGAGCCTGAGTTCACTTGGGAAAACACCGATCGCGCCGGAGATTTAGCGAAGGCGGTTCGAGGGTAGTAACCTCTTTGGCTATGTTTCGTCAAACCAAAAGACCTCGGCTTTTTATGAGAGCCGAGGTTTTTGTTTGTCGTTTCCCAACTACTTCTAATTGATGGTTCACACCCAGGAAATGTTGTATTGAACATGGCGTCTTCGATGGAAACGCAGCGACAGAAACGGCGCGTGATTCGCGTTGGTTGGGAGGTGTGCAAATGGTTGGTATTGTTGGGGATTTTGTATTGGATTGCATATCGGGTTCCGCAGCGGGATTGGGACATTCTGATTAGTCAGCCGAAGGACTACGGTTATTTGCTGGGTGCATTTGGGTTGGTTTTTGTATCGAATGTGGTCACGTTTTGGCGTTGGAAGCAATTGTTGGATGCTTTAGAGGTGCGATTTTCGATTTGGGAGGTGATCCGTATTGGTTTTTTGGGTGTAGCATTGAGTTTGGTAAGTGTTGGGAGTGTAGGGGGGGATGTGTTCAAGGCGTTAGCGGCGGCGAATCGTAGTCGAGACCGCAAGACAGAGGTGGTAACGAGTGTGTTAGTGGATCGGGCGATAGGGTTATTGGGGTTGGTGTTGGTTGCTGCGATCGCATTGAGTATTTCGTCGAAGTTATCGGTGCAGATGGTTGGAATCCGCACGGGGGCTTGGGTCTTAGGCTTGGTGGGGCTAGGTGGTTTGACTGCGATTTGTTTGTTCGGTCGAGCGATTCCAACGCATTGGGTAGGAAGGCTTCCATTGGTAGGGGGGGTATTGCAGAGGGTATTGGAATCTTGTTTGATTTTTCAAGAGCACCGAGGTTTAGCGTTTCGGATGGTCGTTTCATCGTTGCTGGTGCACGTATTGGCGACGCTGGCGTGTTGGTTCGTATCGATGGGGCTGTACGTGCGTAGTGCGGTTGAAGTCGTGCCGACTTTCTTGGAGCACTTGCAAGCGATTCCGCCAGCTTTGGCGGCGGCGACATTGCCATTAACGCCTGGCGGATTAGGGATGCAGGAGTTGTGGATCGATGGGTTGTTTCGTCAGTTAGAGGGGGTATCGAGTGAGTATTCGGGGTTGGTGATGGCGACGATGTACCGGGTGATATTGATCTTGATCGCTGGTGTTGGGGGGATGATTTACTTGTCTAGTGGTCGTGTGAAGGCGTAGTGTTTATACTTCCGGGAGGTCACAGGTGGTGGTTCGAGTCGAATTACTCGTTGGCACGATGGATCCAATGGATGTTGGAGTTGTTTGAGCATGAGTTCATTGATTGAATGCAAAAGGGTTTTAGCGATGCGTATGAGCGATAGAGGAGTGGTCAGCCTAGTTGGTATGGTTTCGAGGTGGTTACTTGCATTGGCGTTTACGATTCAGGGGAGTGTGTTACTTATGGCTCAGGGAGCGAGAGAGAACATGAAGGCTTATCCTGCTGCGAGTGAGGGGATGAAGCGATTTGTCGTGTATTTGGCAGAGAAGTCCAATGAAGAGGATTACCGGGTGGAGCTTCAGGTGGGCAAGACCGTGGAGGTTGATGGAGCTAACCGACATTTTTTTGGGGGCAAGATTGAGGAGGAGACGATCGAAGGTTGGGGGTTTCCCAAGTATGTAGTGAAGGAATTGGGACCGATGGCAGGGACGCGGATTGGCGTGGATCCGAATGCGCCGAAGATCAAGCGTTTTGTGGGGCTTGGCGGTGAGCCGAGTTTATTGCGATACAACAGCAAGTTACCGTTGGTGGTCTATGTTCCGTCGGGTGCGGAGGTGCGGGTGCGGGTTTGGAAGGCGGAGGATCACTCGACGATTGTCAATGAAGGGTGAGTCGATATTTCGCTTGGAGGTCGATAGAGTTGATTCGTCGATGTAGCTTGGTACCTTGATTCAGCTTGGTACGTCTAAGTTGCTTGGTCGTTTGAGTGGGAAGTACTTTGGTGTGGCGTTACCTTTTGGGTGTCTTGAGGTAACAGGATCGAGTAGATTCCCAGGAGGATAGCTCCGACAACGAGAAGGCTATCGGCGATGTTGAAATTAGGCCAAGTGTATTCAGCGGTTTCGGATCGGTAGCGTAGTAGGACCCAGTCGCGAACACCCCCGGCGAAGGGGTCTGGTAGGTTATGGAGGTTGAGGCGATCGTAGAGGTTACCGAGGATACCTCCTGTGATAAGACCCAGGATGCAGGTCAGAGGTAGGGATGTGCATGCTTGAGCGGCGAAGAGCCAGAGTGCGATACCGCAGATAGCGAGGAGAGAGACGATAGCGAAAAGCCAACCGAAGCCTTGGCCGAGTCCGAAGAGAGCACCTTGGTTGATCGCGGTTTCGACGCCGACATAGCAACCTGCGGCATTTTCGATCCACCAGGAGGGAGGTTGTTCGCCGGGGAGTCCTTTGGAGTTGAAGACGAATTGTTTCGACCAGAGGTCTGCGGCGGTTCCCAGGATGGTTAGGGAAGCGAAGAGTAGGGCGCGTTGAGCGATCGTAGCTGGGGTCATGCGAGTAGGATGGTTGGGATTACCACCGGGATTCCATTTGGTCGACGATATGGTTAGCGAGTCGTTCTGCGAGTCTTTGGAAGGACGTTGCACCGGACTGACCGGCTTCGGGAACGAAGTCGTTTCTTTCTGCGAAGTAGTGGGTCGTTTCGCCGGGTGGAGCGAAGCGGGTGGAGACGAGATCCATTCCGCGGCGGTCGGTCCATTTTAGTTCGATTGTGACAACGTTTTCGAGGATGCGAGGTTCATCGGTATTGGTTTCACCGATGACACGTTTGGAATCGTTGGTTAATCGGATTGCCATGACTGAATCTGCGAGAGCGGCATCGGCGAGTTTATAGGGGGTGCGGCGTTCGATTTCTTTTTGGACTGCTTCGGTTAATTGCACGCCGAGTTCAGGTCGGAAGCTATCGCTGCGAACGACGGGGACGTTGATGGTTCGAACATCGTTTCGGAAAAGACTACGGGTGCCGATGCGGTAGCCGAAGCACCCTGAGAGGGAGAGTAGGAATGTGGATGCGAGCAGGAGGCGACCCAAGCGGAGAGGATGGTATGTGGATCGCGTTACAATGCGAGGGGCATGTAGAGGATTCACATGTTGATTGGGTGTTGAGGAGTGCGAATCCATCATTTCCGATTTACCGACTCTTCGTTGCTGACGGTCCGGACTTGGGATTCGGCCTCGTTGGGTTGAAGTGGGTTAGCCGGGAGTTTAGGTTCACGTCGCGTGATGAGAGCACGTTTGGCTTGTGATTCTTGTTCGGTCGGTTTAAGCAAGGGGGTGACTTTATCGCGGCTGGGAAAGGCGTAGGTCATCCAGTGGAGGTAGGGGGTAGGAATCGCGGGTTTGCCGTCTGCTTTATCGATCATTTCTTCTGCGCGTTGAGCGAAGGGGGTATCTGGATAGTTATCGAGGATACGTTCGCAGTAGAGGATAGCGGAGGCGTATTCTTGTTTATTGTTTCTGTAGACGGCTTCTTCGTAGAGTCGTTCGGCTTTTCTGAATTTGACTTCGGCAATCATTTCACCGATTTGTTCACGTCGTTCGGAGGATTCTTTGGGGAATTGGCGAACGAGTTGATTCAGGAATTTATCGGCTTGATCGAGTGGTTCTGCGGAGTACTGGGAGCCTTGGTAGGAGAGTAGGGCGGCTTTTGCGCCGAGGAAGTGGGCATT
>JBIJCS010000158.1:0-9210 GCA_044344575.1 Pirellula sp.
TCGCAACCGTACCCTACCTCCACCGAAAAACACACCTCCCCGTCATCGTCGACCCATCCCACGGTACCGGTCACGCCTACCTCGTCACCGATATGGCCGCCGCAAGCGTCGCTGCCGGTGCCGACGGTCTCATCGTCGAAATGCACCCCAACCCCGAAAAGGCCATGAGCGATGGTTACCAATCTCTAGACTTTCCACAATTCCAAGAAATGATGGATCGCTGCCGCATCATCGCAAACGCCCTAGGAAAATCCTTTGGATAAACCATGTCCGAGCATCCATCGAATCCACACGATTCCAACCCCAACGGGGATGCACCCGAATCCCCCCGCATCCCCGCGCACTTACCTATCTTTCAAATCTCCGATAACGTCCACCCCTGCTCCTACCTGCCAGACAAAACGGCCACCATGCCATTGTTTTTAACCAATCAATGGATCGGTGATGCTGACTTCGAGCAAATGCTCGAAGTCGGTATGCGACGCTCAGGACGCTTCAGCTACTACCCCGCCTGCGCCGACTGCCAAGCTTGCGAACCCGTTCGCATCGATGTAGGAAAATTCCACTGGTCCGATTCCTGGCGACGTATCCTCAATCGCGGGGATCGACTCCTCAAACTCGTCATCTCTGAACCTGAATTCTCTGACGAACGACTCAGCCTTTTTAACTTGCACCGCTCGTCCCGAAATCTTAACCACGGAGAAGATACCTACAGCCCAACGGATTACCAAAGCTTCCTCGTCGATTCTTGTTGCGAATCCACCTACGAACTACGCTATTACCTCGACCAAACTCTCGTCGCTGTCTCAATCGTCGACCTCGGCTCGAACTCCATCTCTGCCGTCTACACCTACTTCGATCCAAACCACTCAAAACTCTCCCTCGGCTCCTACTCAGTACTAAAACAAATCCAACTCGCACAACGCTCCGCTCGACAATGGGTTTATCTAGGGCTCTACGTCGCCGAAAACCAACACCTAAATTACAAAGCCCGCTTTCTGCCCCAAGAACGCTACATCAATCGCCGATGGATTGAATTCCAAAAACCTCAAAATCAAAAACCCTTAGAACCACGCTAATGAACACCTCGTCAACTCAACCATCCAACCATTCCTCTCCTACTCCTACTCCAACCACCATTAAAAAGCGGCGTCACCCCCTGCTTATCGGCCTCTCCACGCTCGCCATCCTTGCGATCCTCACCATCGCATTCCTTCCGTCTATCCTCGGCTCCAAATGGATCTATCAAAAACTCGTCGATCAACTCAAAGTCGAAGGCTTCCAACTCCAAATCGATAACGCAAAACTCGCTTGGCTCCAACCCATCGCTATCAACGGTATCAACCTCGAACAACTCAATGCTCCCAACGATCGAAGGAACCTTCTCTCCATCGATTCTATCGCTTCGAACCGCTCACTCCTCGGCTACCTCCTCAATGGCCGAAACCTCGGGAAAATCACCATCAAAAACCCGAAACTCGCTGTGGAACTACTCGAAGACTCTTCCAACCTCGAAAAACTCACCCGCTCTCTCGAAAACTCCGCAATCCTCCCCCCAAAAAATAGCAATAAAAAAGCTCCGCCAAACGTCGATGTCCAAATCTCCGTCGAATCACTCAGCGTCGATGTGCGCCGCTCTGACTCCCCAGAAAACCTCCTCGTCATTCCTCCCGTCCATCTCAACGTCCACTACAAATCCCTCGATGGAAATCCAAGAATCCACGTCGAACCAACCACGCTCCTCGACCAAGTCACACTGACACAAGAACTCGTTCGGCTCGGACTCGGTCGCGCAATCCCTCTACTCGCAAACTCCGCTTGGTTCGATGGCCAAGTCTCCCTGCACATCGACACACTAGAAATCCCTCTCGATAACCCAACCCTATCCAAAGGCAAAGCCGAACTCACCCTACACCAAGTCCGAAGCGGGCCCTCCGAACCCATCATCCTCAACATCCTCGACATGATCGCAAAGTTCCGCAAAAAGGAACCCTCCTACGAACTCGTCTTCATCGACGGCTCTGTCATCCAAGTCCAACTGGCGAACGGACAAGTCGAACATCGGGGTGTCCAAGTCGGACTCCCAAAAATCGACCAACGACTGCAACTCTCCAGCGCCGGAACCGTCGGCCTCGTCGACAAAACTCTCAACATCGGTCTCGGAATCCCAGTACCTATCGAAATGCTCGCCCGACGTGAATCCGTTCAACAAATCGGTATCCCACAAATCACACTTCCCATCCGAGGTACCGCTGACTCACCCTTCGTCGACTGGAAAGCCCTCCGCGGTGACTCAGCAGACCTCCTGACCCTCATCTCCGCTGCTCTCGGCGACGAAGCCCCCGCGACGGCCGCAATCATGGACGCCGCAAGTAGCCTTACCGAAGGAAAAGCCGACCAAGCAATCGGTGCTGCAATCGATGTCCTCAAAGAACTTCGTCAACGACGCCTCGATCGAAAAAAACAACAATCTCAACCCACATCCAACAAATCATCTCTCAACCCACCCAAACCAAACTCCCCCTTCGAATCAGATCCCATCCTCAAGACAATCGATGAGAAATCCACGCCATCAAAACAAGACACCAACAAATCAGAGCAACCCCGCAGACCCCTACGCGATGCCCTGAAAAACATCCTCAACGGAAACAGTCCCGCCACTGCACAACCCCAGTAACACCTGATCGACCGCCTCCTGAACCCGCTTCGCGCCAGCCTTCCCGTGCTCCAACGCTGCAGATGTAAATCGGTCAACCTCCAGAGGAATTGAACCAGTTACCTCGCCACATCCATCCCCGCTTCATTCCAGACGCGTCGAACCTCTTCCACGCGCCGCTAGAAACCAATTCAGGAGGAATACTAAAGCAACTATTTACTCATCGTCGTCATCATCGTCATCATCATCATCCGCTTCATCTTCCTCGTCTTCGTCTTCACCCGCACGCACAAACACAAACGCTGCGCGTACCGGGGGTGGCATCGGAGAGTCAGCCCCGCGAACACTTCGCCATACGATGTCGTTGAGCAACAAATCATCCGCTGCATCCGGAATGGAAAAATCCATCTTCTCCGACATATCAGCACCCCAAGCTAAAGCCTGATTCGTCGCATGAATATCCACCCGTGGCTCCAACGCAGTAAATGGCCGAAGATCCGCTGTCGCTTGAAACGAATGATACATCGGTAAGGCCGCTGCATCGAACTGCGTCATCGGCTCAACACCCAAAATCAACTCCATGGTTCGCAACATTCCCGATGTGGAATACATCGTTGAATCGACATGATTACGTCGAACATAAGGACTGATCGCCAAAGCCACCGAACGATGCGCATCGACATGGTCACTGCCATTCTGTACATCATCCTGAATCACAAAGATTGCCGAGCTGGCCCAAAATTTACTCTTCGTAATCGCTTCAATCACTTTCCCCAACGCGGCATCATTCTGAGCCACCATCGCCGTTGGCGTTAACTTGCCCACCCTCGTCCCACTCGTATGGTCGTTCGGCAAATGCATCGTGATAAACTGCGGGAGATTATCCTCCGCTTCGAATTGCTTGAGCCTCGCAATAAACGCTTCAGCACGATCCAAATCGCTGTAATCCAAATCGTAGGAACGGTAATTCGGATCAAAATGCCCTTCTAGTACAGGGATCTTTGCTCTTGGCTTATCACCCGGCTTCCCCGCATTCGCAATAAACTCACCAAACGAATAATAGGTCTTCCCAGCCTCCGCACACTTGCCCCACAAATACCCACTCGAAGGCTGCCCAATCTTCGTCGCACCCTCAGCCGGATAAGTCAACTTGCCTCGCCCCTTGCCGTAAACCAACGGCCAAGTCTTCTCGACAAAGTCTGTTGCATACGCGGCCATCGTCCACTCATGACCATCGGCACTGACTTCTCCATCGACGTAAAAATTATCTAACAATACAAACTCTTGAACCAACGCATGGTGATTCGGCGTGACGTCCTCTCCAAAAATACACAACGACGGATCGCCATTGCCTTTCTTGATATCACCAAACAACTGATCGTAAGTTCGATTCTCTTTGATAATATAAAAACAATGCTTGATCGGACTCGCATCCCCTACTTTCCCAGGTATCGGATTATCCTCCGATCGCCCCTCATTGCGGACCGCAGAATCCGCCATCAAAGGGGTCGACTGAAAGGCCAAGCGAGTCATCTTGGCTAACTCTTCGGGAGTCGGTGTTGGAATCGCAGATATGCTTCCATGAAAAAGACCTCCGATGTACTCCGTAAGATTCTTCGGAGCCGACTTAACCGGATTCGGACCATACCTGTTGTCCTTGCTCGATAAACCCTTCCCATTCAAGACATACAGCTGATCTCCTTTGCCCGAGAATTTTATGTTCGTCGGATACCATCCCACAGGAATAAACCCCAACGAACGCGATTTCTTCGGCTCGGAAATATCGAACACCGCAACATTGTTGTTAGCCGAATTCACCGCTACCAACCCCCGCTGATCGCTCGATACCGAAATCGCCGACGGAGTACTCCCATTCTTTGCAGCCGGATACAACGCCGTTGCTAATACTTCTTGCAAACCACCAGTCTTCCCGTCAAACACCACCACACTGTTTTCATCCGAACAAGCCACAATTAAGCGTTCGGAATCGCCCAAGTAAATCATCTCTGTCGGATGCGACTTCGTCTTCCAAAATCCCGTCACTTCCAACGTCTTGGTATCCACCACCGCAACTTCCGCTCGCCCCCACAAACTGACAAATAATCGTGAGTTCTTCGCATCCTCAATTACCGTGTAAGGGTAACTCTCAGCCGGCAACGCTATCGTATCCGCCGCAACAACCTCTGCACCACCGGAAATCTCTAATGGCTTGGATACTCGTTTGACCACATTACCCAATAACCCGCAAACATATAAAGACTGCGAATCGGACGATAACGTCATTCCAGAAACGACCAATTTGTCGGTCTTCTTACCCAAGGTAATTGTCTTTGCCGGACCCAAATGCCCCTTGTTGTATTCATAAACATAGACCTTTTCATCCTCACCACCCGAAACCAAGAGATGCTTCCCCGACGCGTCAAACGACATCCCATAAAAACTCTGCGGCAAAACCGTCCGCGAGATCTTGTTCAATGACTCAGGTTCCAACGTGATGATCTCATGCTCGCCATAACCCGAATGCAATACCACTAACTCCTTGCCACTCGGATGCAATAAAAGATGCACAGGCAAATCCCCCAAAGGTGCCTGCTTGCCCTGCGGATTGAGCGTCCATCCATTCGGCAACAATACACTCCCAGATGCCTGCAATCCAGGTAACTTCGCAATCCCAACATCCTGACCAAAACAAATAGCGTTATCACTTCGTAAAACACCAAGTTGCATCATCCCAACAGATGTCCATGCAACGGTACAAAAAATCCATACCCCTATCTTCGCTACACCCCTACGAATTGTCTTCATCACAATAGCGCCTTCTCGTCCTTCTCGCGTACGGCTGATCTAAAAATACGACCCCTCGAATGATCCACTGCCATCCTTCCGCTTCGTCCCGAAACTTTCGTTAGGCTCGTCACGCGATTTTAACAAGAATCAACACGCACCTCGAACCCCCAAAAAAGAATTCATCCCAAGTTCATTTTCCGCAACTCCACCACCGGTTCACTCTGACCGAAACGGAGGGCCTAGAACTAAATGATACGATCGAGATTCACACCATCGAACTCGCCAAGTACAATACAAACCTGGACGATGCTCGCGATTCGTCACTCCTAGACCAATGGTGCTACTGGATCAAAAATGCACACCTTCACGGCGAACCCGAACTGCTCTCTCTTTCCCCAGCACCTCCAATCCGACAAGCGACCATGGAACTGAGAGATATACAAAACAAATCCGAGGAAAAAGCGATGTACGACTCAAGAGAAAAAGCCATCCTCGATTACGAATCGAATCTGCTCGATGCGCGCGCTGAAGGCCTCAGAATAGGTCGGCAGGAAGGTCGGCAAGAAGGTCGGCAAGAAGGTGAACGAATTGGGATGGAAATCGGTCGAATTCAACTGCTCCAGGAATTGCTTGGGACCACCATTTCGCCCCTAGCAAACCTCGAAAAATCCAACCTCACGGAACTAACGACCCTACGCGAATCTCTTCAAAATCAACTCCGGGATCGCACCGTCTAAAGCCACCCGAAGAGCACACCTTTTTCCATTTTCTGGCTCGACAAATCGTTATCATCTCCGCCACCAAACGGTTACAATTGAATCTGCTTAACCAAGCCCTACCTTCTCTTTCAAAGCACAACCATCTCGACGGAGCCACCGACCATGAAACGCAGACATTTCGTTCAACTCACCGCTCTATCGCCCGTCCTAGCAAACCTGCTCTTCGCTCCTAATAGTCTCGCAGGAGATACCTTTACCGATCCCGCTGCCGCAGGAGACTTGTACCAACTCCAAGGCGAATATCTCGGGGTAATCGATGACTGGAATGGTACCTGGGGAGCCCAAATCATCGCCACCGGGGAAAAAGAGTTTGATGTGCACCTCCTCCAAGGAGGACTGCCCGGTGATGGATTCAAATCCCGTACACCAACCCGTATTTGTAAAGCGACCCGCACGGATAGCCTCCTCGCAAAAGGATCCACTGCCAACGAATTCGCCGTCTCCTTCGACGGTCGCTCACTGAGCATCTCCGATGCACAAGGCAAAAAGCTCGGCGAACTAACCAAAATCCTCCGCGAAAGCAAAACCCTCGGTATGGAACCACCCAAAGGCGCAAAAGTTCTTTTCGATGGATCCAATGCCGACCAATTCGAAGGCGGAAAACTTGCCGACGAAAAATTCCTCAGCGTCGGTTGCAAGTCCAAAGAAACATTCCAAGACCACCGACTCCACCTAGAATTCCAAACCCCATTCCAACCAAGCGACAAAGGCCAAGGCCGAGGAAACAGCGGCGTGTACATCCAAGGCAGATACGAACTGCAAGTCCTCGATTCCTTCGGACTCAGCGGTGAAAACAACGAATGCGGCGGAATCTACCAAATCGCAAACCCACGCCTAAACATGTGCTACCCCCCCCTCTCCTGGCAAACCTACGATATCGTCTTCAAAGCCGCAAAATTCGACGCAGAAGGCAAAAAAACCAACAATGCCCGTGTCACAATCCACCATAACGGCGTCCTGATCCATGATGACCTAGAACTCCCACGCGAAACCCCAGGCGGCGTCTCCGGCGAAATCCCTGAACCCGGTCCACTCTACATCCAAGATCACTCCAACCCCGTTCGCTTCCGCAATATATGGGTCGCCATGGCCGAACCTACCAAGCGTGCCTCCACCGACCCCAACGCAGACCCTAACTCTGTACGCAAAGAACGTCGCGAAGCCGTCCTCGAAGCAACAATCAAATAATCACTTCCCACTCCATAACCATCACGCCGCAACTTCTCTATTGCCCCCAATCTCCCTTTTCCTCTATCGTCCAACTCACACTGCGTGCTTACTAGCAAGCGAGCTGGCCGGAATTCAGGGAGATTGGAATGAAGCCTTCGTATTCAGCATCAAAACAGACCACCCACCAACGGCATCTGATCCATGTTGCACTTTGCCTCTTCAACATGGCGTTCCTCTCGCCGTTAGCCACCGCCCAGTCCGATCCTACGAATCCCGCAAATTCTCCCGGCAATCTGAACAGCACTCCAAACAACCCACCTCCAAATAACCTAACACCCACCATCCCCAGCATCGAATCTGCCGCCCCAACATCCAATGTGCCCCAAGGGATCAAAGTCCAACAAAAACTCGAACTGCCAAACCAATCCGGACAATACTGGACAGAATACGACCTGAAACCCTATACCGCCGCCCTCAAAAATGTAGATCGCCCACAACAAGCCGTCGTAGACTGGATCCTCCGTGAAACCGGAAGCGACTTGTGGTTCCAAGAACCCATGGGAATCCTCTCCGCCGACCGCACCACACTCCGCGTCTATCACAACGCTGCAATGCAGAAGGTCGTCGCGCAAATCTACGAAAGATTCGTCAACGGCATCAATGAACCCCACGTCTATAGCCTTAGACTCATCACCATCGGAAACCCAAATTGGCGATCAAAAGCATTGCCACTCATGCGATCCGCCCCAGCACGAACACCCGGAGTAACCGCTTGGCTAATGCCTAAAGAAAACGGCGCTATCGTCATGGCTCAACTCCGACAACGCCAAGATGTTCGCGAAGTCCAATCGGTTGACCTATCCATGGTTCAAGGACAAACCCAAGTCATCGAACAAATGCGCCCCAGAAACTACTTGAGGGAATACGCACCGAACACAACCTCCCAATGGCCACCACTCTCTCCGACCTACGGCGAAATCAACGAAGGCTTCCGAATGGTCTTTAGTCCCCTGCTAAGCCTCGATGGAAACACCATGGATATGATGCTCAAATGCGATATCGACCAAGTCGAGAAAATGCAAAATGTACCACTCGATGTCCCAGGTGCTGCCGGCACTCTCCAAGTCGAAGTACCTCAAATGGTCTCCTGGCGAATGCAAGAAAGATTCCGCTGGCCCACCGACCACGTCCTTATCCTCGCCGGTGGTATCATCGCTCCACCTGCTGTAACACCCCAATCAACACTCCTAACCGGTGGTGCACCAAATATCCTCGGCCTGAATCGCTTGATCCCAGATCTTACAGTACAAAAACAAGATGCGATTCTCATCGTCGAACACCGTGGCCCTGCTTCTCTTAACCTCTCTCCAGGACTGATCGCAACCAACCCCGCTGCTAATCCAGCAAACTCCACTAACCCTACCGCCGCTCCACAAATCCCGTCCGCTCAAATCCCACAAGCAGGCGTACCCGGTGTCGTAGGCGGAAACTCCCTACGCGGACGATACTAGACACCATACGCAAAAGACTCCCATTGCAGTTGACATCGAGAATGCGATCATCGTGAATGCAATCGATACCCCAACGACACGATGGTTCTCCCTAGCACTACTCTGCCTGCTGACCCTCAACGCACTGCATCTCTGGAACTCCGGACTCTGGACCGCCCCACCACTGCCTCAAGGTGATGGCCCCGATTACGAATCAATCGCCTACAGCATCGCAAACGCCCAAGGCTTCCAGTTCGCTTGGAGCGAACCTCAATGGCAAGCCCCCTACAGAGAATCGTCGCTCGCAGAGCTTTATAACCAATTCGAT
>JBIJCS010000159.1:0-9184 GCA_044344575.1 Pirellula sp.
CTCCATTCGGTTGGAGTAACTCGTAGGCTTTGGGGAACTCCTTCGGGTTGTTCTCCAAGACGGCGGTTGCACCTACGCTGTAATTTAACGGGTGCTTATTTTGAGTAGCCAGATACTGCACTGTACCCAAGAAAAGTGCAAAGCCAGGCCATGCATCGGCACTGGTGGTGTAGAGTTCGCTCCATGGCTCACGAGGGTTCGGTTCTGGATAAGGCAAAGTCATGACAATGATCCGGCCTGCACCTCGCAGAGATTCAATGAGGATTGGATGATCGGTCAACGATGCGTTCGCAATCACTGCCGCAGACTCTTCGAGTGACTCGATCTCCCAATATTGATTGATGGGGTAATTCACCCAAGGAATTTCTTTGGCTGGTCGTTCGAAGATGTTCCAAAGTGGATGGGATTCGAGCAAGGGATTCAGGACAACCGTCTCGCCGGTAGGCTTTGGACTATCGCCTTCATTGGTCGTGTTGTTTTGTAAACGTTTCAGGCCGCGAACTCGGCCGGGTAGGAGATTGGCAAGTCCTCCGACGTTGTTGCCAGATCCAGCCTCTGTGTTCCATTTGGCGTCGGGGCCAAGTACCACCATGAGCCCACCGCCACTTTGAACCCAACTCGATAGTTTGTCTGCGTCGTCACCACTTAGTTCCGATGGATTGAACAGGATTACCGTGGAGTATTTTGCAAGGTCAATCTGAGCGATTCTCGAACGAGGCTCAACATCCACTCCCGTCTGCTTATCGCTGATTTGGGTTTCTTTGTTATCTGACGAATTGCTTGCAGGAGGTGCTAGCATGAGGGCGACAAGTCCCCCGTCCACGGCGCTGTCGCTAATGACGAGCGACCTACCTTGGTCTTTGGCTTCTACCGTCAAAAACAATTCGTTATCGCTCTCGAGTGGATCGGCTCTAGATAATCGGAGCATCGCGTGGTTTGTGCCTTCTGCGAGATCTTTCCACAGTAGCCGCAGGTTGGTTCCCCCCGTGCTACCTGGCTGTACGACTTGTCGATCGAGCAGTTTGAGGTCAGGTACTACCCACTTTCCATCCCGAGATATCGTGGGTCTTCGGTCGACGGGTTCGGCGAGCAATTCCACCATGACTTGCTCCTTTGTCTCTCCCTCCAATGCACCCATAGCAACATCGAGGGTGACACTACCTCCTGGAATGACACTTTCAGAAGAGAGTTTCAGTTCGTCGAGTCCCCAATTCCTTATGTCTTCATCCGGGACTCCTACGTCGATGAGTTGAAGGAGTACTTTGGGTTGACGTTCGGTTGTTGCAATTGCTTCGGTCTTGGATTCTCCGGAGATGGAGGATTCCAAGTTGGCAGTAGCGATATTTTTCCAAGCTCTCTCGCGCATGTCCGACAGAACGTAGACTTCTCGGCGTTCTAGTTCGCTTTTTCGAACCATTGTTACGGCGGCTTGGATTTGTTCCGTCAAGTCAGCGGCTTTTCCTTCGACTGTCACTCGATCCAATTGTCGCTCTGCGGAAAGTCGGTCTTGATTCATCCGACTGCTTCCCTCGTTTCCCAATACGGCGACTTGGCTACCCATTGGAAAGCGATCCATCAGCCATCGCGCCATGTCTTTGGCGTCTTCAAGCCGCGTATGGTTGTGGTACTTGTAGCCCATAGTAGGTGATGTGTCGATGATCAATGCGGCTGCCACAGGGCCATCGGTATTCGTAAGTGGGCTTTGGTCGGAGCGTTTCAACACGGCCCATCCGTAGTACGCTGCGCCGCTCCAAAGAAGCAGAGCAAGTCCCGCTGGAATTGCGACAGCCAGCGGTCCTCGCCGTTTTCCCCACAAAACCAAAGTCGCTGCGCTAGCCAAAGATGCGAGGAGACCGAGAAGCCCGCCGAGGGTGGCATTGGCGAACAGACCGGAGGCGACGCGAGGTGAAGCGAGGGCGAAGACGAGTACCAAAACCATAAGCACTCGCAGCAGTAGCAGCAACCAGCGTTTTACCGACCAGCCCCGTTGGGCTTCTACTGCCGTCTTGCGTACAAACCGTATTGCTGGGAAGTCTAGAGTCTTCGGTTGTCTTCGGCCTAGCAAATGAAATACGATCGGCGCGAGAGACGCTAAGCTTCCGAGCAAGAGCGACACATGGAGAAAGGTCATCGGATTCCACCGTTGTGCGTTGGGAAAGTGCCAGTTGGCGGTTTGCTTTGAGTTAGAACCGATTTCTTCTCGAGATCAAGTATTCCATGAGTGCCTTATCGTAGGGAACACTGGTGTCTAGGGGAACATAGTCGATCTTGGATTGTAAAAAAGATGTTTTTAATTCCTCGCGAAATGCTTGGACGTTCGCTCGGTACTCTTCCCCAATATCGTCCGCATTTACGGAAACCAACTCGTCGTTTTCCGGATTCCTCAATTCGACGAGCCCTTGAAATGGGAACGTTACCTCTGCTTCGTCCAGCACATGAAAGACAATCACATCATGACCGGCATGCCGCAGCATTCTCAATGTATCGGCGGCAGACTCAGCATCTGAGAGCAAATCGCTCATGACCATGATCAACGACCGATGCTTGAGCATGGCCATGAACTGTTCGATCGGTTTGCGAAGGCTCGTTTTTCCACCTGGCTTCAATTTGGTTAGCTGACTCAAGATGGCAGCAAACTGACTTCGGCGGGATCGTGGAAAGATGCTCGCTTTGAGTTTTTCGTCAAACGTGACTAGCCCTACGGGGTCTTGCTGCATGAGCATCAAATAAGACAGAGCGGCAGCCAAGCAGATGCAATAGTCGAATTTGGTTAGTTGTTGCCGATACGTGTAATCCATGGAACGGCTCGTATCCATCAGGATATATCCGGTCAGGTTCGTTTCGGCTTCGAATTTCTTGACGTAGTAGCGATCTGTTTTTGCGAACGCAAGCCAATCGATGTCTTTAGGGTCATCACCGTGTGAATAACGGCGATGTTCGCTGAACTCCACCGAAAACCCGTGGAAAGGACTCGCGTGCATTCCTTGGAGGAAGCCTTTGACGACCATCTGGGCACGCAGGTCCAGTCTCTTGATTTGAGAGGCTAGCTCTGGTTTGAGGTACTGTTCTACGGCAACCATGGAATCTACCCAAGTTTTTATGCAGGAGACCAAGGCATCCGGCAGTAACCCCATTGGCCGTTATTTTCGTCGACTCCAATTTCGATCCATTCCAAGCGATCGCCAATTTTGGAGTAGAGTTTGTTTCGAATGCTTTCGGCAATCCAGCCCGCTATTTCTTCAGCTGTCGTGTTGATGATAGGCAATAACATGCAGTCTTCCTTGGGGAATATCCAGCGTTTTTCTCGGAATCGCACCACCACTTCTTTCTCTTGTACCTCCACTTTGATCATAGGGTGGTGAAGAGCGACAAGCATGTGATGGTCGAGCTGGCGGACGATTTCTGCGAGTGCATCACGAAAAGCGATGAAGTCGATGACGTAGCGATTTTCGTCGAGAGCCCCACACACTTCTGCACGTAGTCCATAGTTGTGGCCGTGCAAGCACTCGCAGATATCTCCTGCGAACGTGATGAAGTGAGCAGAGGAAAAGACCAATTGCTCTTTGTTCAACAAGACGCGGAACGATTTCTCAGTCTGCGATTGCTTGGGGGCAGAAGTCATCTTCAGTAAGGTCTCTCTAGGAAGGTTCGGTCTATCGACTCCAGTTCAGTTGTGAAGTCACTTGGGAAGTCAATTGGGATTATCTCGACTGAAACATCGGTGCCTTTGCATCGCCGCGTGAAAGAACGAACGCGAGCAAATCAAGCACTTCGTCTTCATTGAGTTTGTCGAGTAGTTCGGCGGGCATCAATGAGATCGCAGACGTTTTTTCTTGAGCGATGTCACTTCGGTCGACGGTCACTGTTTTAGTCGCATCTTCTGGATTGACCACGATCGTGACCTTGCCCCCAACATCGTTGACAATACGTCCGGTGTGAACGGTGCCATCCTCCATTTGCAAGACCATGGTCTTGTACTGATCGGAGATCACTTGGCTCGGTCGAACGACGGCATCGACCAAATCACGGAGTGCGAATCGTCCAGCGACTTGGGTCAAGTCCGGTCCTGTGGCTCCGCCATCACCGCCGAATCGATGGCAAACGACGCAACGTGCTGCTGCGTACATGTTTTTGCCATTCTCAAAGTTTCGACCTTTCATGCGGTCCGAAGCGAGTTTGACAATGTCCTCCGTGCTATAGGCTTTACCTGGTCCCTTGGGTTCAGGAAGTTTCGTCGGCAGAGGCGAAGGTTTTCGTACTCCTAAAGCTTCCAAGACAAAGCGTTCTTGGTCGGTCGATAATGCATATGCATCGTTAGCAGCGTTGATCAAGAATTTTTGGTAGCTGTTTCCACCCTTCCACTGTTGGGCTTTTTCGAACCATTGGAAGAATGCTTTACGCTGATCGACAGACCAACCTTCCTTGAGGTTTCGCATGGAAAATGCCAAGTGGAACTGCTGCAGGTCCGGTTGGTTTTCCAACATCGCAGCGATGGAGGCACCATAGCCACGGTTTCGTTGAAGGATTTCAGCGTAATCCGCTTCCGTCTTTTGACGTTCCTTCGAAAGTAACGGTAATGCTTTTTGAGCGAGGACTGGAGATTGCAGGTAGGTAAGCAGAATCACCAGTTCACGATCCAACATGTCGTCTCCCGAGGGGAACAGCGGTTCGATCGCGCCAAGGAGTCCGTTGCGAAGGGGTTCGTCGAGTTCGCCAAGTCGAATCAAAATCAGTTGAACGGCTCGAGCAAGTTCTAGTTTTTGGGATGCGGAAAGAGATGCTGACGAAAGCGTACCAAGCTTCATCAGCAATGGCTCTTTCATGCTCGAATCTCCTACGCGAGCAAGTCCGACGGTTCCCGTGATAATGGTGTTCGAGTCGGAGCTTGCAAGAACCTTCTCTGCCCATTGGTTAGTCGGTGTTCGTTCGAGTGCGACACGTGCGGCGTAGCGAACATGACGATCTGGACTTGCGAGCGACCCGACGAGCTTCTTCACGGTCTCAGCGTCTTTGGGAGTATCATTGTGAAAGGCTTCGATGGATTCTCGGAGCGATTTCTCGCTTGGGACAACATCGGCTAGAGCAGGTGTTGTCGGTTCTTTGCCTTCGTATCGAACGCGATAGAGTTCGCTCTGAGTACCACGTCCCCCAACGGTAAAGTACATGTAGCCGTCTTGAGACACGGTTACGTCTGTGAGCGGCAATGGAGTTCTAGCAAGAAACTCTTCTTTGGTCGCCGAGTACGATGCCCCGTTGGGTGTCATGTGGATGGCGTACATCGTGCCGAAAGTCCAGTCGCAAATATAGAGGGCTTTCTGATACTTGGCTGGGAATTTCGCACCGGTGCCGAATTCGACACCCACCGGGGAGCCGGGACCGATATCTACCAAGCTGGGAAGGCTATCCGGGTAGTATCCAGGCCACTTACCAGTACCGCTTCGCCATCCAAATTCGCTTCCGCTAGTGGCATGCACGACACGGGTTGGGCGGTACCAAGGGGTACCCATATCCCATTCCATGTCTGCGTCATACACAAACATGTCGCCAGTAGCATTGAAGTCGAAATCGTATTGATTGCGGTACCCCACGGAGAATATTTCCCAATTTTTTCCATCCGGATCTGTTTTTGCGATCCATCCGCCTGGAGCCACAATACCAGCGGCATGTCCATTGGCATCCCACTGGCGAGGCAACAAGAGGTCTTCGTCCCAGTTCGGCGCGATCCGGCTGGTGTAGCCGTCCGGTAGTTTGCCGATGAGTTGTTCTTTTCGGGCCCCACCCATGGTTTGCGGTGGAGCATTGGTTGATCGATCGGTCGGTGGTAAGGTGTGATTTCCGGAGCAAACATAGATCGATTTGCCATCTGGCGAAAGCCGCAAAGCATGTGGACCGTGTTCCCCACCACCGCGCAATTCTTTGAGTTTCGTTACTTCGTCAAATTGATCGTCGCCGTTGGTGTCTTTCAAACGGTACAAGCCACTGCCAATACCGCCGTTGACGCAGACGTACAGACTGTCGAAGGCGTAGAGCAAGCCTTGGGCAGCCGAGATATTGACCGGAATTTTTTCAACCTTGGTCTCTTCTTGCGATCCGGGTTTCGGTGGGGTGACTCGAAAGAGTCCCTTATCTCCTTGGTCGCTTACAATCAGACGGCCTTTAGGATCGGTAGTGATGCAGACCCAAGATCCTAGTTCATCACGGGGAACAGTAAAAAGGCGATCAATTACGAATCCAGGTTGCACTGAAAATGCACCTCGTTCGCCGCCACCGGATTGATTGAGGACTTCGCCCCAAGGGTTATCGCCGTAGCTGGCGATTTTCTTGGGGGCTTTGTTTTCCCCGGGGCGATCTTTGGGAGCTACTTGCCAAGATCCATCGGTCACAACGCTTTGGACTTGGCCTTGCGCATCAATCCAGCCGAGTTTGGCGACCAGAGCGGCTACGCCACCGGTATTCCAGGCTTCGAACACGATTTCGTTTTTGCCTTCGACCAACGCGGAAGTGACATTAACCGTCATTCCTTCTTCCCAAGCGTCACTGCGTCCAATGTTTTTCCCATTGACTGACACCGACATGCCGTTATCCGCTGAGGCTGTCAGCCATGCTTCGGCGACTTTCGATGCATTGAACGACTTGCGAATGAGGTAGCGAGTATCTGGGTTGTCACCCCAAATCCATTGCGGACGCTCGCCAGCTTTGAGAAGTCGATCGCGTTGGGAGCTTGCCTCAGGTTTCTGTACCCCTTGCACTTCGGCGATCTCAGGGGTTTGACGATAGATCTTGTTTGCGTCTTGCGCGCATGCCGCGTTGGGGATCAAATCAAAGGCTCCGATGGACAAGGTGCCAACGGAAAGGGAGGTAATCCACCAAGCTAGGGTTTGCCGGGAGATGCGACGGGAGGGGGATGTTGCGATCATAAGGTGAGATAAATTGAGGAAGGAAGGATAATTTTCAATTCTAGTAGTGGACCGTACTAGTGTACCGTACCGTCGGGGGTGGCTGCTAGCAACAGGGACCTAGGAATGAAAAGAATCGATTGAATCTGTTAAGCGGCGGATGATTCCTTTAGAATGCGTCTTGCGACTGCGGAGTGAGAATTCGCAGCGGGTAGACCTGTTCGCTCTTGGATATCTTTACGAACCCGATGCGAGGAATCTGTGCGTATCATTGTATGTGAATCGGTAGAGGAAGTGGCTGAGCGAGCGGCGATCGAGTCGATCGAATACCTCGGAGAAGCACTTGCACCCCGTGGAAGTAATGAGGATGCAGGGGGGGCGGATGAGGAGACCGGATGTGTCCTTGGGTTAGCGACTGGTAGTACGCCCTTGGGTTTGTATCGTGAATGGATCGAGCGATATCGCTCGGGTGAGATCAGTTTTCGGAACGTCACAAGCTTTAATTTGGACGAGTATTGCGGGGTTCCTCCGAGCGATCCACAGAGCTATCACGCTTTTATGCAAGAGAATTTGTTTCGTCATATCGATATCGATCTTTCAAGGACTCACATTCCGATTACGGACTGCGAGGATCTTCATCAAAGTGCGGAGCGGTACGAGGCGATGATAGAGGAAGCGGGGGGAATCGATTTGCAGATCTTGGGAATCGGGAGCGACGGACACATCGGTTTCAACGAACCGGGTTCTTCGTTTTCTTCACCGACGCGGATCAAGACGTTAGCGCAGAGAACTCGACAGGACAACGCTAGGTTTTTCCAGTCGATAGACCAAGTACCCCGGATGGCGTTGACGATGGGATTGGGAACCATTATGAGTTCACGGTCGATTTTATTGCTCGCGACTGGACAGGGGAAAGCCAGAGCGATTCGGGAAACGGTTGAAGGGCCGATTACCGCCATGGTCCCTGCATCGATCCTGCAATTCCATCCCTATGCAACGGTGATTGTTGACCGGGCTGCTGCGAGCGAGCTATCCCAGATCGATTACTACATTGAGTCCGAGAGGAATCGGCAGACATGAGCGAGAAAGGCTCTCGTCCTACTTTCATCCCAATGGATACCACAGCGGAAACCGCAGAGCATCGCCGATTAAATGAGTCGACCCTGCGTCAGTCGAATTGGCAACGCTGGGGTACTTATCTTTCGGAGCGTCAATGGGGCACGGTACGCGAAGATTATTCCGACAATCAAGAAGCTTGGTTTTTTTTACCGCATGATCACGCAAGGTCTCGAGCGTATCGTTGGGGAGAGGATGGGCTGCACGGGATTTGTGATCGGCAGGGGCGTTTATGTTTTTCGTTCGCATTCTGGAACACGCGTGATCCGATTCTCAAGGAGCGGCTTTATGGACTCTCTGGTCCCGAGGGGAATCACGGAGAGGATGTTAAAGAGTGTTACTACTATCTCGATGCTACGCCGACTTGTTCCTATGCGAAGGCTCTCTACAAATATCCTCATGCGAGATTTCCGTACGATCGATTGCATGAGACGAGTCGCTCCCGATCGCGGTTTGAACCGGAATTTGAGTTATTAGATTCCGATGTTTTTGATGAAAATGACTACTTTGATTGTGAAATAGAGTATGCCAAGCAGGGGCCGGACGACCTATTAATGCGTTTGACGGTTCACAATCGAGGTAACCGTCCGGCGGTATTGCACCTGCTTCCTCAATTGTGGTTTCACAATTCATGGACTTGGGGTTGTACGCATGACGGGTGTGCAGCGAAGCCACGGTTGCGTTTGATCTACCCTCCTGATGAACCTTCAGGAGTTGTGCTATGTGATCACGAGACATTAGGGCATTTTCAATTCCGGGTGCAGCCAGAGTTAGATCAGGAATCCCCTGTTTGGCTGTTCACAGAGAACGAAACCAACATTGAAAAGCACCCTGGAGCACTTTCTTATGGTAAGTACTTCAAGGATGCATTTCACGAGTACATTGTGCAGGGCGATAAATCCAAGGTGCAATCGCAGCCCTTTGGGACCAAGTGTGGTGCTCATTTCATGGCCATCATTCATCCGTCTCGACCGACGGTCCTTCGTTGTCGCCTTACTGGAGCGGGAGAGAATGCCATCCCAAATTCCGTTCCTTTGGTTCAAGGGAACGTAGTCCAAGGTAAAGTTCCGGATTCATACGCACCTTTGGCGAGGATAGATAATGACTTCGATGACATCATCGCCAAACGAAAAGCAGAAGCGGACGCATTTTATTCAGCGGTAATCCCGAAC
>JBIJCS010000160.1:0-9116 GCA_044344575.1 Pirellula sp.
AATCGGTCAATTGGCCGGTCCAGCCAGAGATGTTCGCACCCAACAAATGCGACTGAAACAAGCTCGCGAACGAGTCGAGAGCGAGAAGAAAGAAGTTGATAAACTCCAAAGCGAAATCGCTGGATTTCTACAACTTCGTAACGCCTCGGACCTCCAAGGTTCCATCCAAGCTGCAAGCGAACGGATCCAATCGATTCGCAAATACCAACAAGTAGAAGAACGACTGCACAAACTCTCAAGCAACCGCGAAGAACTTGAAGGGGAAACCATCGACCTAGAAAGCGACGATGGATTCTCCTGGGAACGCGTCATCATGCTCGCAATCCCATTCTTCATCGGCGCATTTATGCTGATATCCGGTCTGAATAACTTCTTCGGTTGGTACAACAATGCGAACCTACCAGCAGCCGCAAGAGCCCTAGAACTCCAATCCAACGACACCCAAAACACAGGCGTGTTGATGACGGTCCTCGGAATGATCATCCTCGTTGCTACCTACCTGTGGTGGAAATCCATGGAAAGAGGTATGCAAGGTGAACTCAATGACTTTGAGTCTCAGCTCGATGCTCTGGTTGGTCAAATCCGCAAAACGGAACACGAAAAACAAGAATTGCTCACCGCTCTACCGGATCACGGTTCCTCAATCGAACAGCAATTGCGAGAAGCAGAACACGAATTGTCCGCCTGCGAATCGTACCTACCGATCTTCCATAACCAAAATGCAGCAAAAGCCCGATACAATTCAGCTCGCAAACAAGCAGCAGAAGCATCCGAAGGATTGAAATCCGCCCGCGTCCAATGGAAGAAAACTCTCCACCAACTCGGACTTGCTGAGTCTCTCTCTCCAAAGAGCATTCGAATCCTCGCCGAGGGCTATGAATCCCTTCTGCAAACTCGCCGAAAACTTACCACTCAAAACGACGAGCTAACCCAACGCAAGATCGAACTGACCAGCTCATTGCAACGACTCGAAGCGCTCACCACTCAAATGAGTGTGGCTATCTCGAACTCCAATTCCAACGATCTGCCAGGAAAAACCGTACCAACAACGACAAATGCACCGCAACGCCCTCAAGGACCCGATCGCGGAAACATGCGTCCCCAAGAGAGCGATCGCAATGTACCAAGCCTTCGAGAGGCCGCTAACCTAAAACCAAACGATCTTTCCGTCGAAGGCCCACAGCAGAAACTTCAATCACTTCTCAACACACTCGCTCAACACCGACAGTACTTGGCCCAACGCAAAGAACTCAAGCGAGAAGACGAAGAGGTTGCAAAGAAATACAAAGGGATCCAACGTCAAGTGGAACGCTTGGTCGCGTCGCGGCAATCCTTCCTGATCGAGATCTCCGCTGAGTCCGCAGAACAACTCGAAAGCCTCTTGCAAAAGAAACGGGAACATCTGCAACTCGACGCACAAATCTCCGCTCTCGATGAACGGATCCGTGCAACCATGGGCACCCAAGTCTCGTACGAAGCCATCCAAAAAATGCTCGAGAACTCTCCTGCATTTGAACTCGACAAACGTTGGGAAACTCTAAGCGGACGTATCGCTAGCGCTGACGAACGCATCGGCCAGTTGCAACAACGCCAAGGAGAAGTCAACCAAGAAATGAAGACCCTGGCCGCTGACCGAAGACTCGCAGAAGCCAAACTCGAACTGACTTGCTTGGAACAACAAATCGAACGATGCGCTGCACACTGGCGAGCCTTGGGACTGACCACCTGCATGCTCGAAAAAGTTTGCGAAATCTATGAAAGCGAAAGGCAACCCGAAACACTCCGAGAAGCCTCCGCATTCCTGAAACAACTCACCGATGGCAAATACGTTCGCGTCTGGACTCCCTTGGGCAAAAACGCTCTACGTATCGACAACGAGAAAGGTCAAAGCCTTCCACTGGAAGTCCTAAGTCGAGGAACCCGCGAAGCCGTCTTCATCGCCTTGCGACTCTCCCTCGCCGCTGCCTACTCCCGACGTGGGGCTACACTGCCTCTCGTCCTCGACGATGTCCTGGTAAACTTCGATACCATCCGAGCAACAAGCGCCGCGAAAGTCCTTCGCGATTTCGCTGCACTCGGACACCAAGTCGTCATGTTTACCTGCCACGAACATATCATGCGGCTCTTCGATTCGATCGATGTACAAGTCCGTGTGCTGCCCACTCAAGGCCAACCCGGGATCGCTGAAATCTATCGTCCACATTCTCTTCCAAAAGAACTTCCTAGCCAACCTAAACCAGTCGTCCAAGTCGCTGCAATGGAACTGATAGAACCACCAGCACCGGACATCATCGAGATCCTAGAACCTGACCCCATCGTTCTACCAGGCAAAACAAAAGTTGCCGCTAAAATGGAACCTCCCCCGATCAAGCTTGCTCCGGTCAAGGTCATCAACGTAGCGGATGTGCAGCGAGAAGAAGTTCCATTGTGGTTCGAACAAGAGTACAACCCCAACGACCTGGATCCTCTAATGGCTGAACCAAGCACGGTAGCTACCTTCCGAAGTATCGAAGCGATCGAGCAAACCCTCGATGCATTTGATCTAGAGAATGAGAATCAGCCCGTCCAAGACCGTGAGCCAGCAGGACCATCCACCACCATCGATGGCTGGTGGGAACACTTCGCAGCACAGTCCTAAACTAGACTCGCAGAAAAGTAATCCTTAAAACGAAAAACGCTTCGCGAACATCAGCCCGCGAAGCGTTTTTTATTCCTTACGTGAGTCTGTTGAGTCGATAACCTAGCGTCTAGGTGGATCGTTCTAGATCCCTATATTCTAGCTTCATCACTCAATGCCAACCGATCTAACGCAACGAAGCGATCTTGTTGGCTTGGACGTCCGTTCCTTGCTCGTCGGCAAAGGTGAAACTCATCTCAAGCTTATCACCACCGATCAGACGAATCGTCTTTTCCTTGGTGACGCCTTTGTGAGTGACTTGGATCTTGTAGTCTTCCCAAGCTTCACCGGTCTTGAGTTGCTTCGTGCGATAGACCCGAACGGATCCATCACTCTTGGTCGAATTGTTCGCAAGAACTACCTTGGCGTCCTCGGGCACGTTCAATGTCAACGTGGTTTCTACCGGATCATCGCTGACCGATGGATCGAAAACAACCGATTCGGCACTACCAGGACGAGCGATCACGGTCTTGGTTTGCGTGACTTCTTTCCCATCAACTTCATAGACCGCTTGTACCTCAAAACGATACGCATCTTTGGTATCCAAATCGCGGCTGACGAATCGGCGAGACGACCCGCTCGATGTGGTTGGGTTTCCATTAACAAAAACCTTCGCATCGCGTGGGACTTCAACCATCAACTGAACTTCAGTCGCGGAAACCGCTTCAGCTTGAACAGCACGGTTCGATGCAATCGTTTGACCACCGAGCAACGAATAGTTGCTGGAACTTCCAAAAGTGTAACTAGGAACTTCATAACCCGAGTCAGTCGAACTGTACTCATAAGAAGGCAAGTAACGACTCGAGCTGTATCCACCTGAGCTACCACCCGATGAACCACCACCGGAAGAACCACCGCTGTAAGAGTATCCGCCCGACGATCCACCACCCGACGATCCACCGCCGGACGAACCGTAGCTACTGACGCTGTATCCACCGGACGAACCGTAACTGCTTACCCTCGAAGGATAGTAACCAGACGACCCGCCACTGGATCCGCCACCACTCGACCCCCAGCGTGCCGCATGACGAGCATGCTTAGCAACAACGTGCGAGTGAATCTTTTGGTGCAAGCGTCGAAGTGGTCCGACATGACCGCCGGACGAACCACCGGACGAACCGTACGAAACAGAATACCCACCACTTGAACCATATCCGCCACTCGAGCCGTACCCGCCGCTCGATCCGTGACCAGCCATGACTTCGCCCCCAAGGGCTGCCGTCGTAAGGGATACTACTGTTGCCAACAACCATCGCTTCATCATCTTGTCCTCGATGCTCCTGTTTGCTCGTGATGCGTTCCACTCTAGATGCACAAACGACTCCCATACGACGCGCAAACGCGTCCTGGAGTTCCACTGAGAATAGACGAAACAATTGGCAATTCAAGCAGCCTAGGCAAGATTTGCGGGCGGAAGACCATTCCGGCTGCAACGCACCGTACCTTAAGTCTTGGCAATCGCACTGCGGACAGCTTGCAACACCCTCGTCTGCACGTCAGAAAATTCCCCTTCGAGAAACGCACCAGCCGCAGCGCGATGCCCACCCCCAGCGAATTGTCGAGCAAGCTCGTTGCAGTCGACATGACAGCGGGATCTGAACGAAATCTTGAAACCACCCTTGAGCTGCTCGATGAAAATCACGGCAACTTTGGTCCCCTCAATGGCCAAAGTCAAGTTAATCGCGTCTTCGGTGTCGCTCGGCAAAGCACCCGACTCCGAAAAATCCTCTTTACGCACAAACGTGTGGACCAATTGCCCCTGGCACTCCGTAATTGCACGCGCCAAAATCCGACCTCTCAGACGCACGCGTCCAATCGTATCGCGTTCAAACAAGTCCCCGTAGATGGTCGAAGGAGACGCCCCACAATCCACCAAATCTCCAATAACGCGGTAGGTTGCGCTCGTCGTCGATGCAAACCGAAACCAGCCAGTGTCGGTCGCGATCGCTGCATACAACGCGTTCGCCATCGATTTGGTAATCGGAACCCCGGCCTCCTTCGCACAAAGCGTCACCAAATGGCCCGTCGCCTCCGCACTCGTGTCCTTGAAAAATTCTGCCCCCAAATCGTCCTCTCCCACATGGTGATCAATGACCAACTTGCGACCAGAAAATCGTCGCAAAACCTCTGCCATCGGACCTAGTTGAGCCCAAGCACTCGTGTCGAGAACAATCAAACAATCTCCCTCGACCTCCTCCGGCTGGATACTTTCTCCCAACACCCGGATGTTCTGCCGAGGATCCAAAAAAGACAAAGCCGGTGGAGTAGGATGCCCGTTGACAATCATCACTTGCTTGCCAAGCGCCTCAAGAATCCCAGCCATGCCAATCTCACTGCCGAGCGCATCACAATCCGGGCGAATGTGGCTTGTTAAAACAAAACGTCGGTGCGAACGGAGGATTGGAATCAAACGGTCCCAAGCAAGTGACATGTTCGTGGTTTTCTAAATCAAGAGCTAGCGTGCGATCAAACGAGTATTCAAACGAGCGTACCGGGAAAAGTTGAACAAGACTCCCAATATACTCCAAAGTCCCGTTTCCCGTGACAATCCGACCCACCGAACAGGAAGGAACCCAAGATTTACTTGATATTTTCGCTCAAATCAGGGCCCCGCTACCCGCAAAGTCGTCCCTGTAACTAGCGATCTAGTTCAAATCCAGCATCAATCGTCCAACGCCGCAATAAGAAACGATGCAGCCCCTCGACCGTCAAAAACAAAACAATACCCAATAAAGTACAAGCCGCAATCGCACCCATCAGCTCCGCGGTACGCAAGTTCGCTTGCATCGCATTCATGATCGTCCCTAGGCCATCATACGCCCCCGAATTGGCGACAAACAACTCTCCGACGATCGCGCCGATCACCGCTAATCCACCACTTATTCTCAACCCCTGCACCAATGCAGGAACCGCCGAGGGAATCCGTAACTTCATCAACGTCGCCCATCGTCCAGCACCCTGAAGTCGGAACAAGTCCAAATGGTTCTGGTCGACCGATAATAGTCCACTCGTAACGTTCGAGATGATGGGGAAGATGCTGATTATGGTCGCAACAAGCACCACGGTGCGAAACTCCAAGCCCGACCAAATAATCAAAAGCGGGGCGATCGCAACAATCGGAACCGTTTGCAAGAACAACACATAAGGATAGAACGCCGTGCGTATCCATGCCGACTGACTAAACACCATCGCAATCAACGTCCCGAAAATTGCACTACAACCCAGCCCCATCAAGGCTGCTTGGAATGTCACCCAAGCCCCCCGAAGCAAACTCAACCTCTCCGTCCACATCCCTCGCAACACCGCATCAGGCTTCGGAAGAATCACCGGTGGAATCCGAAACCAATCGACTGCAAAGTGCCATAGACCTGCGACTACCAAAAAAACAACCAACGGAGCTAGAATTCCTGCAACCAATGATGTCTTCTTCATTCCGAACTCCGCATCAACGATTCACTGACTCGACCGTAGTAGCCGGCGAACTCAACACTGCTCCGCATACCAGCAGCCCTTGGAAAAGGTAGGTCGATCGTTATTTCCTCGCCAATCTTGCCTTGCCGAAAAACGGCGATTCGGTGACTCAAGTAAATCGCTTCCGCAATGTTGTGCGTGACAAATAGCATCGTGCACCCCGTTCGCTGCGCGATCTCCAAGAGCAAATCATTGAGCTTGGAACGCAACATGTCATCGAGCGCAGCGAACGGCTCGTCGAGCAACAGCAGTTCCGGATCGGTGATCAGAGCTCGAGCAATCGACGCTCGCATCTTCATTCCACCCGATAACTGACTAGGCTTCTTCGTCCAATCACTCGGCCTGAATCCAACTAACTCCAGAACCCGCTCGATCCGTTCTTTGATCTTCGGATCACCCGCCTCGCGCCGAATCTCACTCGGTAAATGCACGTTCTGCCAAACAGTCCGCCAAGGTAACAACGCAGACTCCTGAAACACAAACGCTAACTTGCGCTGCGACTCCTCAACCCCCGCGCCAAACACCCGAACCTCCCCCCGATCCGCTCGCGTCAATCCCGCTACCACTCGCAACAACGTGCTCTTCCCACAACCACTCGGCCCCAAGAGCGTAACAATCTGCCCTTTTTGAACTTGCAAGTTCAATCCGTGCAGTACACGCTGAACCTCCCGGCCTCGCCGAAATTCGACTTCAACCCCCTCGCACTCAATCACGCTTTGCTTCGCAGCACTCATGCTCAACTCGCTGCCCCTGTTTCTCTCCCCGCACCTGACCCCAACTCAGTATAGACTCCAATCAACCCCGTCTTGTGCATCGCTTCAGAATCTCGGTTCAAACCAAAGAAAACACCAGCCAATGAAAACGACAAAAGGCGGAAGATATTCTCTCCCGCCCTTCGACGCGTTGAATTAGCTCTCGGTAGCCTCGTTTCAAAGGCTCTCACCGAATTAGTAAGGACTCGATGCCCCAGTGTCCGGATCTCCACACATGTGGAAGTGGTTATGGTCGATGTAAATCACTTCGACACACTCGTTGTCCTCAAGCGTATACGGAACAGGCCACCCGTTGATCGTTCGCTCTTCAAAGTACACCGTGCACTTGTAGTGAGCATGGTGCAACTGGGCAAAACCAATGAGCGGCACGAAGCGTGGATCATCGATGTAGTCGGCGATCTTCTCCTTCACAATCCGAACCTTGTTGCGCTGCTTCTCATGAAGGAACGGAACCCCACCGCGAATCGGTCTCGCTCGCTCCAACGCATGAATCACTTCATCGTCGCTCGGCGGATCAATCGCAGCCACCGTGCCACCCCGCGTAATCGGGCCAAGGATCGGCACCCGAGCATACCGCTCGTGGATGTGGAATTGAACTTCCTCACTATCCTGCATGTAAGGGGTTATAGGAATCGGAACACCAAAAGGGCCGAGTCCCATATTTGATAAGTGAATGCAACCAGTCTGCGTCGTAGCGGTCGCAAACAGAATCATCCAAAGTGCTGAGTAAAGACGCTTGCAGGACATCGATTATACCCTTCTTGTGCTATGACGATCAGACTCGTCGAACAACAAGAGTTTCGGCGATAGCCTAGATAAAACTTGCGGGTTTTTCCGTGTGCAACCAAAATTCTCGATCTAGGAATCACAACGCATTTTACGCATAGTCACCATCCCGCCAGCCTCTTACCCAAGTTATCGATTCCAAGCCCCTTTTCGATTCTCAGCCCCACACCAACTCCCTGTTTCAATCTCCCAATTTAGGACGATCGCGGACGATCGCTATAGACTTGCATCTCTCTGTGCATTATTCCTCCTTCTATCTATGCCCCAAAACTACATCGCTTCCCTCACGCTCCTGTGCTGGCTCGCCCTGCTACTCTCCGGCGGCTGCAAATCACTGCGCCCCAACCTTGGCACCTATCGCTACGGTACCACCGATACCTCTCTGCTCCCCCAAGACTCACCTCTGAGCCCCCCAGTCCTCATCGGTGGCCCCCTGCCAGCCATGGACCGCTGGGAGTCTCTTCTGCATCGACCCTCCATTACCTTGAAACAATGGCAAAAAGAGCTAGCAAATCGCCGACTCCTGCCAGCAAGCTCCACCGAAGAAACCACACAACAAGAAGCCCTCCTCGCTGCCATCGCCTACCTCGAAGAAAACGACCTGCACCAAGTGATCGTCGAAGCCCACCACTACGACCCCTTGGAGCAGTGGAAACGCCTTCAAGCCAACAACGATATCCACCCTCTCTGGAAATACACCGATGGAGCCGCCCGCATCTGTACGTATACGCTCTTTCCCGCTCGTGTCTTCCGACTCGATACGTTCAACCCCTACACCCGCACCCTTTCGATCAATTCCGATAAACCTGCAAGCGCCATCTACGAAGCCGCAAAAGCAAAACACTTCGCTAAAGCCCCTTGGCCCGGAGCCTACGCCGCAACACGCTACATCCCTTTCGCTCCACTCGGCCAACAAGTCGTCGTCAGCAAAGATGCCCTGCACTACGCTCAAACTCGCGAAGATAAAGAACTCTCAAATGCGATGATGGTCCATACCTATTCGACGCTCGCTGGCTCCGCTTTCCTCGGCGGCTCGACCCTCATACCGCAAATCAACGACGTCCCATTCGTCGCTGCCCCAGTAGCGAGAATCACCGGCTCCACTACCGGCGCAATCGCCGGGCGACTGATGAGCGAACCCACCTCAGACACCTCAAAAAACAACCTCCAAACCTCTCGGCCCGAAGCTATTGAATACGACCAAAACATTCCTCAAAACCGATCCCCATCTCGCTTAGCAACAAGACCGAATCCAAGCGAAGGAACCTTTCGCTAATCCCTATCTATGAACCACCAACGCTACCAAGCAACCCCATGAGGCGTCTGTGTACACTTCGCTCGGCGCACCTTAACTCGGCCCGGCTTAACTCGGCGCACCTTAACTCGGCCCGGCTTAGCTCGGCGCACCT
>JBIJCS010000161.1:0-9100 GCA_044344575.1 Pirellula sp.
TGACATCAGTTTGGCGGAGGGGGAGAAATCTTCGGAATCGATCGCTTGGTCCGAGCCGAAGGCGGGGCCTTACAACCCGACGACTTTAGTGCATCATGGACGGCTATATGTGTTATACGATCGCGGGTTGTTTGCATGTTTTGACGCCGCCAGTGGCAAAGAAATTTATGGACAGCAACGGTTGCCCAATGGTCGAGCATTCACTACGTCTCCTTGGGCGGTAGGGGATAAAATTTATTGCTTGAATGAGGATGGTGTGACTTATGTTCTCCAGGAGGGGGATGAGTTTCGTTTATTGCACACCAATACGTTGGAGGAGGACGACATGGGGATGGCAAGTCCTGCTTTGGTAGGGGGCAAGTTATTGTTGCGGAGCGCAAAGCGTTTGTATTGCATTGAGCGACCTTAGGTGTTTCGGTGGATAACGGCTCCGTGATTTTTGCAATCCACTCGGCCTCGAATTAGACTCGATGGAGTTGTGTTGAGCGAAAGACTTGGTGAGGTCCTGGGGACTTTAGCAGCGTCGCGAGACTATCCTTGCAGTGAAATGAGGGCTGGCACTGTGTGCATTGAGGGGCTTAGGATGCGAAGCGAGCGGGGTCGGGGGTTTACGCTGGTGGAAGTTCTCGTCGTTTTATCGATCGTGGGGATCTTGGTCGGATTGCTTTTGCCGGCGGTGCAAGGGGCTCGCGAGTCGGCGCGTCGGGTAGCGTGCCAAAGCAATTTAAGGCAGTTGGGTTTTGCGATTTCGAATTTCGAATCTGCCCACAAGGTGTTTCCGGCTTCTGGTTGGACGATGTCCGGACCGGGAAATCCCTTTGGGACGTATATGGGATGGCGGACGGTGATTTTGCCACAGCTAGAACAGAGCAATGTGCGAACGCTCTACGACATTTCCAAGCATTGGTGGCAGGGAAGTAATTTGGCGGTAGCCAGTATTCCGATTGGGGTCTACGTCTGTCCGAGTACACCGGAGCAGGTGCCGGTGGGGCAAGCGATCGCGAAACCGCCTAGGCCTGCTTTGGTGATGGATCCGCCTTTGGCGAGGGCAGATTATGAGGCTATTCAGGGGGTTCAACCAAACTCGATTGATCCAGTGCGTTACAACGCTACGAATCGGTTTGCGGTGATGCACCGCAATTCGACCACACGGTATCGATCGATATTGGATGGAACGAGTGTGACTTTGATGGTTGTCGAGTCGAGTGGTCGACCGAGTGTGTATCGTCGAGGTGCATCGTTTGGGCAGCTGCGAAACGATCAGGGGATTGGATGGATGGACAGTGAGGGGGCTTTTAGCCTCGATGGTTCAAGTGCGGATGGGATGCGAGAGGGATGTGGTATTGCGAACGGATGTTCGGTGGCGATGAATGCCCGCAATGACAATGAAGTATATTCGTTTCATGGGGGTGGGAGTCATGGATTATTTGCGGATGGTCACGTTCAATTTCTGAGCGCTGAGGTGGAATTGTTTGGGATGGCAGCGATGTGTACTCGGGCGGCGTCCGACGCGGAGTTCTCCAAGGTTGAATAGGTTCAAGGTGGAATAGGCTCCAGGGTTGAATAGGCTCAAGTGGAATAGGCTCAAGTGGAATAGGTGGTTGCTCGTTGCTCGGGACCACTGAAGATGTTAGGCTAGGGCGGGTATTGAGGCTTGAATGAGGTTTCGCAACGAAGACCGAAGAGGAAAGTGACTTGATGATGGCTAGCTTGAAAAAACGGAAGCTTGGGAAAGTGAATCGCAATCGGTTACGGGGATTGTTGATCGTTGGTTTGGTCTGGATGGTGGGGTTAGAGCCGAGTCCTCGCAGTGGCGTTGTTTTTGGACAGGAATCTGGGGTGGCTACAAAGAGCGAAGTGAACAAGAGCGAGCAGATGAACGAGAAGAATCCTTTTGCGAAACCGAGTGGCTTGCCTTATCAGGCACCGGATTTTGCGGCGATCAAGCCCGAGCATTTTCTTCCTGCTTTTCAAGCGGGGATGCAGCAGCAGTTAGAGCAGATGGTAGCGATTGCTGAGCAGGGAGAAGCGGCGACGTTTGAGAATACGTTGGTCCCGATGGAGAGGTCCGGGGAGATTCTCAATCGCGTTGCGGCGGTGTTCTTTAATTTATCTGGAGCGCACACGAATGAGGCGATTCAGGATATTGAGCAAGAGATTGCACCGAAGTTAGCAAAGCATTCGGATGACATTTTTTTGAACAAGAAGTTGTTTGCTCGAGTGCAATCGTTGTGGGAAAAGAGGGGAGAGTTGGGGTTAAGTGAGGAGCAGGGGAGATTGCTCAAGGAGACGTTTGAGGACTTTGTCAGGGCGGGGGCAAAGTTATCGGATGCTGAGCAGACGAAAGTGCGAGCGATCAACGAGCGGATGTCGACATTGACGACGCAATTTCAAAACAATTTGTTAGCAGTGACCAAGGAGAGAGGTGTCTTGGTCGACGATGTTCGCGAATTGGAAGGGATGAGTGAGGGGGAGATCGCGGCAGCGAGGCAAGCAGCGGAGGGGCGTGGTCAGGCGGGAAAGTACTTGATTGCGATTACCAACACGACGCGGCAGCCGGTGTTGACGAGTCTGAAGAATCGGGACTTGCGACGCAGGGTATGGCAAGCGAGTTCGGGGAGGGGTTTAGGTGAAAATGGGGGTATCGACAATCAGCCGATCGTGATTGAGTTAGCCAAATTGCGAGCGGAGCGAGCGAAGCTATTGGGGTATCGCGATCATGCTTCTTATACCCTCGAGAATCAGATGGCAGGGACACCCAAGGCCGCGATGACGATGTTAAAGGATTTGGTCCCTGGGGTTCTGGATAAAGTCAAGTCCGAGGCGAGTTTGATCAGTGATGCGATGAAGGAGGATGGTTTAACGGGCCCGCCGGAGGCTTGGGATTGGGAGTATTACGCAGAGCGGGTTCGTGCGAAAAAGTACCAAGTTGACGAGAGTGCGATCAAGCCATATTTCGAGTTGGAGAGTGTATTGAAGAATGGAGTTTTTTATACATACAGCAGGTTGTATGGCGTGAAGTTTCAAGAGCGAACGGATTTACCTGTATGGCATCCGACGGTACGTGTGTTTGACGTATTGGGAAATGATGGCAAGCCGATTGGGTTGTTTTACGCCGATTACTTTCAGCGAGACACCAAGCGCGGCGGGGCTTGGATGGATGCTTTGGTGAATCAGTCGAAGTTGTTGCATCAATTGCCTGTGGTTGTCAACGTCATGAATATTCCTTCTCCGGCGGAGGGGGAACCGGCGCTGATGAGTTTAGATCATGTCATGACCATGTTTCATGAGTTGGGGCATGGAGTGCATGGACTGTTTTCCGACGTGGAGTATCCGAGTTTATCGGGAACGAGTGTGCCGAGGGATTACGTTGAGTTTCCATCGACGTTCCATGAGGACTGGGCGATTGAGCCGGAGATTTTAGCGAATTACGCGAGGCACTATCGGACCGGCGAGGTCTTGCCGAAGGAGTTGCTGGACAAGGCGATTGCGGCGAACAAGTTCAACAAGGGATTTGATTCGTTGGAGTATTTGTCCGCTGCTCTATTGGATCTTGGGTGGCATTCTTTGACGACGGAGGAGATACCGCAGAGTGTGGTGGGATTTGAGCAAGAGACATTGAGAAAGTTTGGGGTGGATGTTGCGGCGGTCCCGCCACGTTATCGCAGCCAGTATTTCGCGCACGTGTGGTCTGGCGGGTACTCTGCAGGCTATTACGCTTACTTATGGAGCGAGGTTTTAGCTGCGGATGCTTATGCGCACATGAAGCGTCTAGGGGGTTTGAAATCGGAGAATGGAGCGGCGTTTCGTTCGAAAATCTTGTCGAAGGGAGGGTCGCGCGAGGTGATGCAGCAGTACATCGACTATCGGGGTGGAGAGCCTGAGGTGGAAGCGTTGCTGATTCGGCGGGGTTTGAAGGAGTAGTTTTAGGGGCGAAGGGGGTGGTTGGCCGGGGTTGGGATTGGGTGATTTGATTAAAATCGCAGGGAAAACGGCACTTACGGTTCGGTTTCCCTTGACACTTTTTCCGTCAGCCGATACGGTATTGGCCCCTGAGAGCAGGAAGAGTCTGCGAAATCCGCGGATTCACAAATTGACACATTGGCCTTCTGGATAATCGAGGGGCCGTTACTTAGGCATTGATGCATCATGGCAGTACCAAAGCGTAGACATTCGAATTCGCGATCTGGCAAGCGACGAGCGCACCACCACAAGAAGCCGAAGCAATTGCAAGTGTGCAGCAAGTGCAGTTCTGTGGTTCCGACGCACTGTGTCTGCCCAAAGTGTGGTTTTTATATGGGCCGCATTGTTGTGGACATGGGTGAAGTTCAAGAACAGGCTTAGGCTTCGTTCCGGCGACGCACCGCAATTTTAGGATTGTAGTTCGTTGATCGAGTTCTATTGGGCTTGGCGATTTGTCATAGGTACATTGTGACGTACTCTGGCTTTTCGTTCCGGATATAGGTAGCCCGGTACGCATCGTGTTCTGTGATCCCGAGACGAGACAACAAGGAAGGGGTTTTCAGCGTGGCCAAGATTGCCTTGCTATTTCCTGGGCAGGGGGCCCAAGCGGTTGGGATGGGTTCCAGTTTGCTTACCAGGAGCTCGGTGGCGAAGCGTCTGTTTGATGAGGCTTCGCAGACGCTGGGATTTGATTTAGAGAAGTTGTGCCGTGAAGGTCCGGATACGGAGTTGCACTTAACACGGAACAGCCAGCCGGCATTGTTTGTGCATTCTGCGGCGGCGTTGGCAGACTTTTATGAGCAGAGACCGGAGATTTCGGAGCAAGTGGTGGCGGTCGCTGGTTTGAGTCTTGGAGAGTACAGTGCGTTGTACGCTGCGGGGGCGTTGGATTTTCAGGCGGGTGTCCGGTTGGTGGCATCGCGTGGGGCTGCGATGCAGGAAGCTGCGAGTGCAGTGGCTAGTGGGATGGCGAGTATTATCGGGGTGGATTTAGATCAAGTAGTCATGTTTTGTGATCAAGCGCGGATTGACGGAGAAATTTTGCAGGTTGCGAATTTGTTGTGTCCTGGGAACGTGGCGATTTCGGGGCATGCGGCGTCGCTAGCGCGTTGCGAGGAATTGGTGTCTGGTGCCGGCTTTAAGTTTATACGATTAGCTGTTGCTGGGGCTTTTCATACATCGATCATGCAGCCTGCCGAGGATGCGTTGCGGTTGGCGATTTCGCACACGGAATTGCGGGAAGCGAAAGTTCCATTGGTGTCCAATGTCGATGCGATGCCACACCGAGCAGCGGAAGAGTTTCGTGAGTTGTTGCCCAAGCAGTTGGTGTCGCCGGTATTGTGGGAGTCCTCCTTGGGACGCTTGATTGCGATGGGTGTTGAGCAATTCTATGAGATTGGGACAGGAAGGGTTTTGACGGGTACGCTCAAGCGGGTGAACCGCAAAGTACCTTGTGAAGCTTTTGGGGATTGACCTTCTGTGGGTCGATTGGGCAGTTACACCGTTTTATTGGGAAGACAAAAGAATCATGGCCAACGCACTTGGGTTATCAGCGAATCTTCAGGGGCAAGTTGCACTTGTGACGGGAGCATCTCAAGGGTTGGGGCAAGCGGTAGCGGTGCGATTGGCGGAGAATGGAGCCAAAGTATTATGTGTAGCGCGCAATGCTTCGAAATTAGAGGAGACGGTTGCTGCGATCAAGGCAGCGGGTGGAGAAGCGGTTGCGATCGCGTGTGACGTGACGGATCGCGAAGCGGTAGCGAAGTTGTTTGAGACGGTGGAGAATGAGTACAAGCGGTTGGATATCCTTGTGAATAACGCGGGGATTACGCGTGATACGTTATTGCCACGGATGACCGATGCGCAGTGGGACGAGATCATTGCAGCGAACTTGACGAGTTGTTTTCTGTGTTGCCGAGCGGCATCGCTCATCATGATGGGGCAGCGATATGGTCGGATCATCAATATGTCGAGTGTATCGGGGTTGATTGGGAATCCAGGTCAGACGAATTATTCGGCGACGAAGGCGGGGATGATTGGGTTTACCAGGTCGATGTCTCGTGAGTTGGCCAAGCGTAAGATCACCGTCAATGCCGTAGCGCCGGGTTTCATCGAGAGCGACATGACCAAGGCTTTAGGGGATGCTGTGGTGGACGAGGTGAAGAAGCGGGTGCCTGCAAACCGTCTCGGGCAGCCCGACGACGTTGCGGCTTGCGTGCTGTTTCTTGCAAGTCCGGCGGCTAGTTACGTCACTGGTCAGGTTCTCACCGTAGATGGTGGTATGACAGGCTGATTGAGCCTGTAGACCTTAGCCTCTAGCTCGACTAGAATAGAGGTTCGCTCGACTCGGAATGACTTCCGAGTGTAAGGATGGGTGGCAGAGCGGTTTAATGCACCGGTCTTGAAAACCGGAGTAGGGTTTCCCTACCGGGGGTTCGAATCCCTCCCCATCCGCTTTTTCTTTTTGCGCAACCGATGTTTGAGTCGGTTTGTATTCCTCGGCAGCGGTATTTATTTGTCACCGGGCTGCTTGCGCAGCTCCGTTTGTGTTACCGGGCCGCTCGCGCAGCTCCGCTTGCGTTACTGGGCCGCTTGCGGCGCAATCGAAGCGGTGCGGCGCAAGCCGCCCGGTGTTTGACGTACCCGGTTCAATTCCATCTTAACGTCCAACCAATTAGCCCCCATGACGTTGTGGTACTTGGGTTACATACGGATTGGGGCTATTCGACGGTATTAGCCTTAGGCCTTCGCGACTATCCAGCCATCAATCGGCTTGGTGGTAGCACAAGTCGGCCCGCCATCTTTGCCGGTTCCGGGTATTGTGGCTTGTAGCAATCGCTTGGGTTTCTCCAGAACCGCGTCGATCAACTCCCATGTGATCCCGTCCAATGGGATTTTGATGCGACGTTGCCAGCAGCTATCGAATTGCCCTGCCGACTTTCCGATATCGATATAGACAAATCGTCCGCTTGGTGGGCCTTGTGAGATTGGTCCACCAAAGTTTGGCGGACCATCATCACGATTGCCTTTGACTTTGATCGTGCAATCGAGAACCAAGTTACCTACTTTTGATCGTTGGATCGCAATTGTTTTGTAATCGTTGCCTTTGCCTTCCTGGATACCAAAGTCCACGCCTGGTGGTGGGGCAACGAGGATGATCCTTAGCGGTAAAGCGATTTCCGTTTTGATTTCTTTTGGCATACTAACTCGTTACCTTCCCATAAAACACCGCTAGCCAAACCGTTGGCTCATCGGGTGTGGTCCATTCAACCCGATGCTTCTGATGCGCGGGGATGTTGATGAAATCGCCCGGTTGAAGCTCTTTGATTTCACCTTCAATCGACAATCGGGCGGCACCTTGTAATACAACAACCCATTCATGTTGGTCTTGGTCGTACCAAAAGTCTTCTGGCGATGAATGACCGTGCGAGACGATGCGTTCGATGCGCACGTTGGTTGCTTCGAGCAGTGTGGTAAAAAGCTCGTCGGGAAGGTTCGATGGAAGATCGGAGAAGAGGTTGGGCGTCATGATACTACTCGACCTCCAAGAAAGGCCGCCAGATTCTCTGCATCGTCTGTACCTATCCGCAGCGTGCCGCCGTTACGAAAATGCACGACGACACAATCCCTGCCCCATATGTTCCAGACCCAACCGCCCCGGACGCTCATGTGAATTCCCCAGCCGTCCAGTAGTGACGTCCGACCGACCTCGACCTTTTCGATGTCGGAATACTTGAAAGTATTGCGGAATAAAGGAACGGGTCCAAAGCGAACTGATAGCACGTTGCCTTGATCCTCGACTTTTAGGTGATGGAACGAAGCAGCAACGACGAGCATCATCAGGCCAATGGGCGGGAACAGCCATCGAATGGGCGGTGCATTTTCTACTATGAAGCCCAATACAATAAACACCACGGCGAGCGTGTAGATCAGCAAACAGAGCGGGGCGGTTTGTTGATGAGAGTATTCATTGCATTCTGTGTCAGTCGTCATTTCATTGGCTTCTTCTGACTCTTAGCCTTCTTCGCCTCGAATTCCGTCGTGAAATAAGATCATACCATGGAGTTCGACATTCACCACGAATGTCCAGCTTCGTCCCTGTGCTGGGGCGTATATCACTCGCCGAGTCAAGTTCTGGGACGTCCTTATCCATCCGATGCGTTGATCGGCCAGTTACCACCATCATCCCAAGCACCAAACTTCACCAAGGGCTAATCTGAATTAGTCTTGGATGGGCTTGAATTGGGACAAGTCGCCCGGGGGGTGACCTAAGCGGTCGTCGCAAGGCGTCGATTCATTACGAATGGAAGAGACGATTGCACGGGCACTATAACGGTTGATTCGTGGATTGTGATCCAATCGATCCGTTGTTTCTGCTGCTCGAATCGAATGCTCTCATGGGATGCTTTAGGAGCGAAGTAGGTGCAACGCTGCGCCTGCGATCACAGATGCTCCGAGCGTGAAGAACAAACCTTTCTTCCAGTAGAACGTTAATAAGCAGGCGAGTGCCGCGATGGAGCACGCTGCGAGATCTGCAGAGGCAAAGTCGGGTATTTGAAGTCGCAACCCAAAGGTGTTTCTTGTGATCACTCTTCCAAAGAGGGTGTGGAGGGAGAACCAAACCGCAAGGTTTAACACAATACCGACAACGGCTGCGGTGATCGCTGAGAGTGCGGAGTTGAGCCGTTTGTTTCCTCTCAGTCGTTCGATGTATGGGGCACCGAGGAAAACCCAAAGGAAACAGGGCACAAACGTGACCCACGTCGTCAGCACCGATGCGACGATTCCACCCATCAATGGACTAAATGGTCCTGGATTGCGATATGCACCCATGAAGCCTACAAATTGTACGACCATGATCAGAGGTCCTGGAGTTGTCTCTGCCATTCCAAGCCCATGGAGCATTTCGCCGGGCTTGAGCCATTGAAACTTTTCGACGGCTTGTTGAGCGATGTAAGCCAAGACCGAGTAGGCACCTCCAAAGGTCACTACCGCTGCTTTGCTGAAGAAAGCGGCTTCCTGGAAGTAGACCGAATGTGTACCAAGTAAGAGCCAGAGTGCAATCATTGGGCCGAACCATAGAGTGAGGCATATTGCAAGTATATTCAGACTTCGTCGTAGCGTAGGTCGAGAGATG